>NZ_JZWY01000249.1:0-29345 GCF_000966955.1 Streptomyces sp. NRRL S-495 | reverse complement strand
GAGCGCGGAGCCGTGGGCCTTGGCGGTGTTCTGGGCGTCCGGGGCCGGCCAGGCGATGATCGTGCGCATAGCGATCATCGACGGGCGGGAGGTCTCGGCCTTGGCGGCGGTCAGGGCCTCGGCGAGCGCCTCGACGTCGATGTCGCCGTTGGACTTCGGCGCGACGCGCTGGACGTGCCAGCCGTACGCCTCGTACCGCTTGAGGACGTCCTCGGAGAAGGCGGTCTCGGTGTCGCCCTCGATCGAGATGTGGTTGTCGTCGTAGAGCGCGACCAGGTTGCCGAGCTTCTGGTGGCCGGCGAGCGAGGAGGCCTCGGCGGAGATGCCCTCCTCCAGGTCGCCGTCGGAGACGATGGCCCAGACGGTGTGGTCGAACGGCGACTCGCCGGCCGCGGCGTCCGGGTCGAACAGGCCGCGCTCGAAGCGGGCAGCCATCGCCATGCCCACGGCGTTGGCGATGCCCTGGCCGAGCGGGCCGGTGGTGGTCTCGACGCCGGCGGTGTGGCCGTGCTCGGGGTGACCGGGGGTGCGGCTGCCGGCGACCCGGAAGGCCTTGAGGTCGTCGAGCTCCAGGCCGTAGCCGGAGAAGTAGAGCTGGGTGTAGAGCGTCAGACTGGTGTGCCCGGGGGAGAGGACGAACCGGTCACGGCCGGCCCAGGCCGGGTCGGTCGGGTCGTGGCGCAGGAAGCGCTGGAAGATCAGGTAGGCGGCGGGGGCCAGCGACATGGCCGTCCCCGGGTGTCCGTTGCCGACCTTCTGAACCGCGTCCATCGCCAGGACCCGGGCCGTGTCGACGGTCCGGTCGTCGAGGTCCGACCACTCGAATGCATTCGGCGTCGTGCTCACCCTGTCTCAGGGCTCCTTCCATTGTGAAGAGTGACCCCGTGAGGGACCGGGTCGGCCACGTCGCTGGGGCCGGACGCTGGGTGGTGCCGGTCACGGAGGGTAGATCCCGCTTCTGTGGGCGAGCCTACAGTCCGGCCCGGGGCTCACCCTCCGTGGTGGGGGAACCCTGGCATGTTGGCAGTCATTCCCCGGACATTTCGTGGACGACCGTGCGACCGGGGGCCCGGTCCCTTTGTCCACCCTCGCCCGGATCCGTCCGGTTCGCCTCTCCGGGGCGCGGGACGGGGGACCGGTGGTCCCGGCGGGCCCGGGAGCGGCGTCGAGGACAACGTTCCTGGTCGGGGCGGCAGGGGTTCACCCGGGGGTGTGCGTTCCGCCCCGCCGGGGCACCCCGGGGCCGGTGGGGAGATATGGAGCGTCTAAGGTGGCGTGGTACGCGCAGAGCGGACGATTCGGGAACAACGTTCCGGTGGCCGCCTGTGAGGATTCATCTTCAGTTGGGGTGTTAGTGACCGCCGTCGAATCCCGTCCCGCCGGGGTCACCGGGGCGACGCCTGCGCACCGGCCGTTCGGGGCCCGTGTCGGCGCCTTCGTCGCACTGACCAAACCGCGGATCATCGAACTGCTGCTGATCACCACGGTGCCGGTGATGTTCCTGGCGGAGCGCGGGGTGCCGAACCTCCTGCTGGTGCTGGAGGTGATCATCGGCGGGTACCTCTCGGCGGGTGGCGCCAACGCCCTCAACATGTACATCGACCGCGACATCGACGCGGTGATGTCCCGCACCGAGCGCCGCCCGATCGTCACCGGCATGGTGTCGCCGCGCGAGGCGCTGGTGTTCGGCATCGCGCTGGGCGTCCTGTCGACGGTCTGGCTGGGCGTCCTGGTCAACTGGCTGTCCTCGGCGCTGGCGCTCGGCGCTCTCCTCTTCTATGTGTTCGTCTACACGCTGGGGCTGAAGCGCCGCACCGCGCAGAACATCGTCTGGGGCGGGATCGCCGGCTGCATGCCGGTCTTCGTCGGCTGGGCGGCGATCACCAACTCGCTCTCCTGGTCGGCGCTGGTGCTGTTCCTGGTGATCTTCTTCTGGACGCCGCCGCACTACTGGCCGCTGTCGATGAAGGTCCGCGAGGACTACGCCCGGGCCGGGGTGCCGATGCTGCCGGTGATCAAGGGCAACCTGGCGGTGGCCAAGCAGATCGTCGCCTACTCCTGGGTGATGGTGGCGGTCTCGCTGCTGCTGTGGCCGCTGGCCGACACCAGCTGGCTGTACCCGGCCGCCGCGGTGGTGCTGGGCGCGTTCTGGCTGAAGGAGGCGCACGCGCTGTACGGGCGGGCGAAGTCCGGTGTGGTCGGCGCCAAGCTGAAGGAGATGCGGCTGTTCCACTGGTCGATCACCTATCTGACGCTGCTGTTCGTGGTGATCGCGGTGGACCCGTTCGTGAAGTGACGCGGTGACGCAGACGTGAGGAAGGGCCCCGGTCGACTCGACCGGGGCCCTTCTCGTTCGTTCGCGTTCGTGGCGAGCGGTTCGGCCAGTGGTCGGGCTAGCGGTCGGGCAGCTCGGAGGGGCCGACGTGGCCGTCCAGCCAGTCCTTGAGCGGCTGCGAGGCGCGCAGGAACCCGGTGATCCGCTCGTACGCGGCGCGGGTGCCCAGCCAGGGCTCGGGGGCCCACTCCTGCCAGGCGATCAGCCCCTTGTGGCGGAGCAGCTCGATCCGCGGGTGGTCCTTGGGGTAGCCGCGCGGGGCGGACTTCAGGGAGTCCCGGCCGACCACCTCCGGCCCGGCCCGGCGGACCCGGGCGGCCACCCGTTCCAGCTCGGCGCCGGAGACGTCCTCGGCGACCGCGGTCCGGTAGCGGTCCAGCTGGTCGGGGGCGAGCCGGTACAGCCCGTTGCCGCAGGCCAGGCCGTCGGCGGAGAGCTGGACGTAGCCGCCGGCCGCCAGGTGGGCGCCGATGTGCGTCTTGTACGGGGACTTGTCGGCGCTGAACCGCACATCGCGGTTGGGCCGGAAGATCTTGCCCGGCCCGAACTCGGGCTCGAGCTCGTCCAGCAGCCGTTCCATCGGCTCCCGTACGGCCTGCTCGTACCGGTCCTTGTGGGACTGCCAGAAGGTCTTGGAGTTGTCGGCCTCGAGGTGCTCGTAGAAGTCGAGCGCCTCGGCCGGCCAGCCGTCGAAGGTCACTCCACCAGTATGTGGCCCGGTGCACACGGCGCTCCCGTCGCCAGCTCTACTACCGCTCGGTAGCATGCGGGCATGAGCAGCGCAGAGACCGCCACCCCCGCCGCGCCGGACGCCCGTGCCGAGCGCCGCGCCAAGCGCATCGCCAAGCACCTGACCGCCTTCGCCGCGGCGCACGGCGGCAGCGCCGACGGCGTCGTCGAGTACGTCGGCTCGGTCGCCACCCGGATCGTCGTGGTCGGCGCCGACGGCGCCTGGGGCGACCAGGTCGCGCCCAGCTACGCGGTCGGCCGCCGGGCCGCCGAGCTGGCCGGGGTCACCCTGCACGAGAACTTCGAGGGCGAACTTGGCCTGAAGGTGCGCACCGGCGCGTACGAGTGGAAGCGAATGGCCGGCATCCAGATCGGCGGCTGACCCTCGCCCCGTCACACGCAGTAGGGCCCCGGTCTCCAGGAGACCGGGGCCCTACCGCGTGTCAGGAGACCGGGTCGGGTTCGGTGAGTACGTTCGCCGCCATGGTCGGCAGGGGTCCGGAGTGTCGCCCGGACCGTACGAGCGGTCCGGGCGCCGGTGCGGTCCCGAGTGTCCGGTCAGCTGGGGCTGTTCTCGCGGTGCCAGGCGTAGAAACCGGCGCGGTCCGGGTTGAAGTCGTCCACGACCCGCCCCTGGAGGCCCTCGGCCGCGGTCAGCAGGTCGGCGGTGTCGGTGGGGCGGGGGCGGACCTGAATGACGCCGCTGTCGTCCACGACGATGTGCCCGTGCTCGAACAGCTCGTCGCAGCCGAGCAGGCACGCGGGCATGATGTTGGCCATCAGCCTGCGCTCCAGAGGGGTGGCATGGGCCCGGCGCTTGATGTGCGCGGCTCGGATGTACCGGGTCGGCAGGGTGCGCCCGCACAGGGCGCAGGCGGCGATGGTGGCGCCGTTGAGCATCTTCTTCCGGAGCTTGGCCTGCTCGCGACGAACCAGGACCTGCGCGACCTCGCTGTCCGGTCCGGTGAGCTCGACGTGGCCGGTGTCGCCCGGCGAGGGGCTGCTGGGCGTTGTGGCGGCGAACCGGACGACGCCGTCGATTCCGTCGGTCACGAGGGCCGCGCCCTGCTTGTTGGCCGACAGTCGCAGGGCCTCCATCGCCGCGTCGCCCAGGGTCGGTCCCTGGACGTCCGTCTCCTCGGTGAGGATGTCCAGACCTATGCGTTCCGGGTAGACATCGTCCGGCCACACCTCGTTGTCCTCCGTGAAGTACGGGCGGGTGATGCGGGTGACGATGACTCGCTTGATGCCGACGTGGCTCCACTCGCCGGGCTTGACCCGGCAGTCGGGTCCCTTGTGGGCGAGGACCAGGAAGTCGCCCTCGGCCAGGCTCTGTACGGCGGCGCGGGCGTCGGCGCGATCCAGGGTGGGGGTGCGCCACCCCCAGAGTCCCTCGGCCAGTCCGATCTCCAGGTTTCGCCGGGAGGGGGCGGGGACGTATACGTAGGCGGTGCTGGGCACAGGCCCTCCATCACTCGGCCTCCCCGTAGAGGGGGAGGGTGCAGTGGGACTCCGACCGTGTCCTGGCCCGGACTTCCGCGCTGGCGCGGCGGGCGTGGACGGTCGAGATATGCCCCGATGTCGGGGCTGGCCGATCATATACAGGCGATCACAGCAACGTGGCGTAATTTTCCGAACATTGGGGCCAGGTGCGGGTGGACGCCGAAGGGCCCCGGTCTCGTGGAGACCGGGGCCCTTCGGCATGAGGCGGGGTCAGGCGGTTGCGGGCTGGGGGGTGCGGGTGGGGGGTGCGGTCGGGGCCGGGGTGTCCTCGCGGGCGCGGAGGGCGAGCGGGATGCGCAGGGCGGCGATCCAGATCAGGGTGGCGCCCAGCATGTGCAGGCCGACCAGCAGTTCCGGGACGTCGGTGAAGTACTGGACGAAGCCGATCACGCCCTGGAGCAGCAGGCCGATCACCAGCTCGCGGGCCCGGGCCCGGGCGGCCGGCGGGGCCTTGACGGCGGCGAACACGAAGATCACCGCGATCGAGAGGCCGATCGAGAGGAAGGCCAGGTCGGCGTGGGCCTGGGCGAGGCGGTCGTAGTCCAGCGGGATCCGCGGGACCATCTTGTTGTCCTTGGGCGTCCCGGGGTGGTGGCCGGCGCCGGTGACCAGGGTGCCGGCGGCCACCAGCAGGCCGATCACGCCGACCAGGGCGTAGGAGAGCCGCTTGATCGGCTCGGCCACCAGCGGGCGGGCCGGGCCGTCGCCCTCCTTGGACCGCTCCCACATCAGGGTCGCGACCCAGACCAGGGCCATCGCGGCGACCAGGTGCAGTGCCACGGTGTACGGGTTGAGGCCGGTCAGCACGGTGATGCCGCCGATCACGGCGTTGCTCATCACCAACCAGAACTGGGCCCAGCCGAGCCTGGTCAGGCCGCGCCGCCGGGGCCGGAAGCAGCGCGCGGCGATGATCGCCCAGCCGACGGCGGCGCTCAGTACGTAGGTGAGCATCCGGTTGGTGAACTCCACGACGCCGTGGAAGCCCATCTCGGCGGTCGGGGTGAGGCTCTCGTCGGTGCAGCGCGGCCAGGTGGTGCAGCCGAGGCCGGAGGCGGTGAGGCGGACGGCACCGCCGGTGACGACGATCACCACGCTCATCACCAGCGCGGCGAACGCGGCGCGCTTGACCATGGCGGCGGAGGGCTGCCAGCGCTCGGCGAGCAGGGAGAAGGGGGTGGTGTTAGGCACGGCGTCCATGGTATGCGGCCTTACAGCCGATCTTGGGGCGGGGGCGGGCGGGCGTCGGTGGGCGTCAGCGGACGTTCGCGGGTGCCCGGTGTCGACTTGGCGGCAAATCCACCAAGGGCATGACGGGGCAAAGCGGACTGTTCGGGTAATGCGGTCATTGGTCTTGACCAATTGCCTGCATGGCCGAAAGAGTGCGGTTTGGTCCATACCTTTTTCAGGACCCCTCCCACACCCCCGCACGCAAGCGGAGATCCTGCACATGCGCATATCCGTTCCCGCCGCAGCGCTCGCGCTCGGCGGATCACTCGTTCTGGCCGGGCTCGTCGCCCCGGCCGCCGCCCACGCCGCCCCGAACCAGTGCCTGAACCTCGGGGTCGCCAACCTCTACGGTGAGTTCGTCGAGGGCGACGACACCCACACGCCGGACGCCGAGGGTGCGGTGGCGGTCGGCGGCAACGCCGACTTCACCGGCGGCTTCTCGGTCGGCCAGGAGCTGACCCCCGAGCAGGTGAAGGCGCTGCCGGGCGGCAACGCCCTGGTCGTCGCCGGCAAGTTGACCGGCCACAACACTCAGGTGATGAAGGGCAACGGCGTCTACGGCTCGAAGGCCGAGGGTGCCGTGATCCAGGCCCACCAGGGCACGGTCGGCCAGGGGAAGTCGCCGATCGACTTCGCCGCCGAGTTCGCCCGGGTCCGTGCCGTGTCCACCACCTTGGCCGGCACGCCGCAGACCGCCGGCGCCACGGTCGAGGCCAAGGGCAAGGAGCTCTACCTCACCAGCGGCGACGCCGCCTTCAACAGCTTCACCGTCTCCGCCGCCGCCCTCCAGGGCGCCACCGGGATCTTCGTGAAGGTGCCGGCCGGCTCGGTCACCGTGGTCACCGTCACCGGCGACTCCTACGACATGGCGGCCGCGAAGACCACCGGCTTCTTCCTCTGGGACGAGGGCAAGAAGGCCTACGTCCTGGACGACAAGCTGCAGAGCGCGCACGGCGGGGCGGTCCGCTCCAAGCTGCTCTGGAACTTCCCGACCGCCACCAAGGTGGTCAAGAGCAGCCAGGCCGCCTGGTCCGGCACCGTGCTGGCGCCGAACGCGGCGTTCGACCTCGGTTCGGCGGCCCCGGTGAACGGCTCGGTCATCGTCAAGTCGCTGACCGGCAAGGGCGGTGCGGAGACGCACCACTACCCCTTCACCGGCTGCCTGCCGACCACGCCCACCACCCCGCCGACGACGCCGCCGACGACGCCGAGCACCCCGCCCACCACCCCGCCGGTGGTGCCGCCGACCGGTACGCCGTCGGCGAGCGTCACCCCGAGCACGCCGGGCTCCACCGGGACCCCGAGCACGCCGCCGACCACCCCCGGTACGACCGGCACCCCGGCGCCCTCGGTGACCCCGAGCGCCTCGGGCAGCCCGTCCGTTCCGGCCACTGGTAGGCCGAGCGCGAGCGGGTCGGCGAGCCCGTCCGCGAGCGCCTCCGCCTCGGCGGCCGTGCCGGGTGCCTCGGCGAGCCCGTCGGCCGGGGCTGTCACCGAGGGCGGCCTCGCCCACACCGGCTCCGGTCCGGTCGTGCCGCTGACGATCGCCGGTGGCCTGGCCCTCGCCGCCGGTGGCGCGCTGGTCCTGGTCGCGCGTCGGCGCAAGGCAGCCGGCCGGGTCTGACCCGCTTTGCTCCTTCAGGCACCCCTGGTGATCGAAAATGATCACCAGGGGTGCAGTCTTTCGGCCACCCTGACCGTGTCCATTCGGGTCGGCGGCAACCGTGTTGCCCGAGCTGACGGGCCTGCGAGGGCGCCGAAGCACATCCGGATGTCACCGGAAAGTCGAAATCCGGACGTGCAGCGGGGTGTGGAGCGGTAGGGGGCTGCCGGTAGAGTCCCCCGGACAGTCGTAGCGGGCCCACCGCTGTTCCACTCAATGCGCCTGCTGCACAAGACCGTTCGGAGGGAACTACGAAATGGCGCGACAGCGGCGGCAGATAGGCATCGGCAGTGCGGCGATCGCGGGAACGGCCGTGGCGGCCGTCCTGCTGCCGGTGGCGCTGGCGACCAGTGCCTCGGCCCATGTCCCGACCTGGCAGGTCACCTGCGACAAGATCGTGATCGACCTCGCCAACTACAGCGACAAGGCGGGCGTCAAGAACGCCGTCAGTCTGACCGTCGACGGTGAGAAGGTGCTGGACCAGAAGGAGTTCGGCAAGACCTTCAAGCAGACCTTCCCGGTGAAGGACCACAGCGCGCCGATCAAGGCCACGCTCGTGGTGACCACCACCGAGGACCCGAAGAACGCGGACTGGAACAAGACGGAGACGAAGACGATCGAGGTCTGCGCGACCCCGACGCCCACTCCGACTCCCACCCCGACCGTCACCCCGACGCCGACCCCCACGGCGACGGTGACGCCCACCCCGACTCCCACCGCGACGGTGACGCCGACGCCGAGCCCCACCGCCACGGTGACGCCGACCCCGCCCCCGGTCACCCCGACCGTGACGCCGAGCCGGCCGGCCACGCCGACGGTCACTCCGTCGACCGCCGCGCCCGTCCCGCCGCGGACGTCCTCGCCGACCCCGGCCGGCCCGGCGCTGGCCGCGACCGGTAGCAGCGACGCCACCCCGGTCATCGCGGCCGTCGGCGGCGGTGTCGTGCTCCTCGGCGGCGCGCTCGTCCTGCTCGCCCGCCGCCGTCGCGGCGGCGACCAGGGCTGAGGTACGGCGCCTCGCGCACCGAGGCGGTAGTTACGCCGACGGCCCCCCGGTTCCGATGAACCGGGGGGCCGTCGTGTCGTGTCACGCGGCCGGGCGGGCCTACTCCCAGCGGAAGAAGCGCGCGGCGGCGGCGAGGCCGAGGACGGCCCAGCCGCCCAGCAGGCCGAGGTCGGCCCACGGCACCCCGGCGCCGCCCTGGAGCACCGAGCGCAGGCCGTCCGACAGCGCGGCGATCGGCAGCAGCTCCAGCACGGACTGCGCCGCCGCCGGGAACTTCGACAGCGGCACGACCACCCCGCCCGCGAGCAGCAGCAGGACGAAGACCAGGTTGGCGGCCGCCAGCGTCGCCTCCGCCTTCAGCGTGCCGGCCATCAGCAGGCCGAGCCCGGAGAAGGCGGCGGTGCCGAGGACCAGCAGGGCGGCCACGGTGAGAACGTTGCCCTGCGGCGACCAGCCGAGGGCCAGCGCGATCACCGACAGCAGCGCCACCTGGAGCGCCTCGGTGACCAGGACGCAGCCGGTCTTGGCGGTCAGCAGCGCCCAGCGCGGCAGCGGGCTGGCGCCCAGCCGCTTCAGTACGCCGTAGCGGCGCTCGAAGCCGGTGGCGATGGCCTGCCCGGTGAAGGCCGTCGACATCACGGCGAGCGCGAGCAGTCCCGGCGCGAGGAAGTCGACCCGCTTGCCGGGCCCCTCGACGGCGACGATGTCCACCGCGGAGAAGAGCACCAGCAGCACGGTCGGGATGACCACGGTGAGCAGCAGCTGCTCGCCGTTGCGCAGCAGCATCCGGGTCTCGAACGCGGTCTGGGCGAGCAGCATCCGGCCGACCGGCGCCGCTCCGGGACGGGGGGAGTAGTCGGTCACGAGCGCAGGTCCCGTCCGGTCAGGTCGAGGAAGACGTCTTCGAGGCTGCGGCGCTGCACCGCGAGCCGCTCCGGGAGGATGCCGGTGGCCGCGCACCAGGCGGTGACGGCGGCGAGCAGCTGCGGGTCGACCGGCGCCTCGATGCGGTAGCTCCCGGGGGAGGGCTCGGCGGCGGTGGCGCCCTCGGGCAGCTCCTTGAGCAGGGTGGTGAGGTCGAGCCCGGGCGGGCCGTCGAAGCGCACGCTCGACTCCGCGCCGCCGCGGCACAGCTCCTCCGGGGTGCCGCCGGCGATCACCCGGCCCCGGTCGACGATCGCGACCCGGTCGGCGAGCTGCTCGGCCTCGTCCATGTGGTGGGTGGTGACGACCACGGTGACGCCGTCCCGGCGCAGGTCGCGGACCAGCTCCCAGGTGGCGCGGCGGGCCTGCGGGTCGAGGCCGGCGGTGGGCTCGTCCAGGAAGACCAGTTCGGGGCGGCCGACCACGGCCATCGCCAGGGCGAGCCGCTGCTGCTGGCCGCCGGAGAGCCGGCGGTAGGTGGTGCGGCCGCAGGAGCCCAGGCCGAGCCGTTCGACCAGCGCGTCGACGTCCAGCGGGTGGGCGTGCAGCTTCGCGGTGTGCCGGAGCATCTCGACGGCGCGGGCGCCCGCGTACACGCCGCCGGACTGGAGCATCACGCCGATCCGGGGGCGCAGCTCGGCGTTCTGCGCGACCGGGTCCAGGCCGAGCACCCGGACGGTGCCGGCGTCGGGGCGGCGGTAGCCCTCGCAGGTCTCGACGGTGGTGGTCTTGCCGGCGCCGTTCGGGCCGAGCACGGCGGTGACGGTGCCCCGGTCGATGCGCAGGTCGAGACCGTCCACCGCGGTCTTCTCGCCGTAGCGCTTGACCAGCCCGGTGATCTGGACCGCGGGTTCGGATTGCATGCCTGTGAGTCTAAGAGGGGCCAACGGATGGCCCCGACACCGGGTTTGGTGATCATTTCCGCAGGTCAGGTAAGGCTAACCTGCGTGACAGATGCCACGGGTGAGGTCTGGATCACGGCTTGTCCTGTCGGAAGTAATTACGCAACACTGGTGTTGTGAAAAACATGCGCGAGCACCCCACGCAGCAGGAGGCCGAGTCGGCCCCCGGCTGTGCCGTGCCCGCGACGGCGACCGAGGTGCTGCTGGACGGCCACCGGGCCACCCGGGACCGGGTCGCCCGGTCGATCCTGGACCACGGCCCCTCCTCCGCCGCCGACCTGGCGAGCCGGCTCGGTCTCACCACCGCGGCCGTCCGCCGTCACCTGGACGGCCTTACCGCCGCCGGCCTGGTCGAGTCCCGCGAGCAGCGGGTCTACGGCAGCCGCGGCCGGGGCCGTCCGGCCAAGGTCTTCGCCCTGACCGACGGTGGTCGCGACGCCTTCTACCAGGCGTACGACCAGCTCGCCGCCGACGCCCTGCGCTGGATCTCCGACGCGGTCGGCGGCGGCAAGGCCGGGGAGGAGGCGGTCGCCGCCTTCGCCCGGGCCCGTTTCGGCCGGCAGGCGGAGAAGTACGGCGAGGCCCTCAGCTCCGCCGGAGCGGGCGAGCGCACCGAGGCACTGGCCCAGGCGCTCAGTGCCGACGGGTACGCTGCCACGGTGCGGCGGGTCCCGTCGGCCGCGGCCCAGGCCCCGGCGGGCGCCCAGCTCTGCCAGCACCACTGCCCGGTCGCGCACATCGCCGAGCAGTTCCCGCAGCTCTGCGAGGCGGAGACCGAGGTCTTCTCCCAGCTGCTGGGTACCCATGTGCAACGGCTGGCCACCATCGCCCACGGCGACGGGGTCTGCACCACCTATGTGCCGGCACCCGGTGCCGCATCGTCGCCCGCCCTGCGCACCGCCGCGGGCCGGGACACCGATGCCGCGCCGACTGCCGGTACGTCCACCGAAGATTCAGCGTCCGCGCGTTAGGAAGCTCGCATGACTGACACCGTTTCGCACCCCGAGCTCGAGGGCCTGGGCAACTACGAGTACGGCTGGGCCGACCCGGACGTCGCCGGCGCTGGCGCCAAGCGCGGGCTCAGCGAGGACGTGGTCCGCGACATCTCGGCGAAGAAGAACGAGTCCGAGTGGATGCTGAACCTGCGTCTCAAGGGCCTGAAGCTGTTCGGCAAGAAGCCCATGCCGACCTGGGGCTCCGACCTCTCCGGCATCGACTTCGACAACATCAAGTACTTCGTCCGCTCCACCGAGAAGCAGGCCGAGTCGTGGGAGGACCTGCCCGCGGACATCAAGGCCACCTACGACAAGCTGGGCATCCCGGAGGCGGAGAAGCAGCGCCTGGTCGCCGGTGTCGCCGCCCAGTACGAGTCCGAGGTCGTCTACCACCAGATCCGCGAGGACCTGGAGGAGCAGGGTGTCATCTTCCTGGACACCGACACCGCGCTCAAGGAGCACCCGGAGCTCTTCCACGAGTACTTCGGCACCGTCATCCCCACCGGTGACAACAAGTTCGCCGCGCTGAACACGGCCGTGTGGTCCGGCGGCTCCTTCATCTACGTGCCGAAGGGTGTCCGCGTCGACATCCCGCTCCAGGCCTACTTCCGGATCAACACCGAGAACATGGGCCAGTTCGAGCGGACGCTGATCATCGTCGACGAGGACGCCTACGTCCACTACGTCGAGGGCTGCACCGCGCCGATCTACTCCTCGGACTCGCTGCACTCCGCGGTCGTGGAGATCATCGTCAAGAAGGGCGGCCGCTGCCGCTACACGACGATCCAGAACTGGTCGAACAACGTCTACAACCTGGTCACCAAGCGCGCCGTGGCGTACGAGGGCGCGACCATGGAGTGGGTGGACGGCAACATCGGCTCCAAGGTCACCATGAAGTACCCGGCCGTCTACCTGATGGGCGAGCACGCCAAGGGCGAGACCCTGTCGATCGCCTTCGCCGGTGAGGGCCAGCACCAGGACGCCGGCGCCAAGATGGTCCACATGGCGCCGAACACCTCCTCCAACATCGTCTCCAAGTCGGTGGCGCGCGGCGGCGGCCGGACCTCCTACCGGGGTCTGATCGAGATCGGCGAGGGCTCCAAGGGCGCCAAGTCCAACGTGCTCTGCGACGCGCTGCTGGTCGACACCATCTCCCGCTCGGACACCTACCCCTACGTGGACGTCCGCGAGGACGACGTGTCCATGGGCCACGAGGCCACCGTCTCCAAGGTCAGCGAGGACCAGCTCTTCTACCTGATGAGCCGCGGCATGACCGAGTTCGAGGCCATGGCGATGATCGTCCGCGGCTTCGTCGAGCCGATCGCGCGCGAGCTGCCGATGGAGTACGCGCTGGAGCTGAACCGGCTGATCGAGCTGCAGATGGAGGGCTCCGTCGGCTGACCCGCCGGCCGCCCGCCGTCCATCGAAACTTTTTTGAGGAAGAGAGCACAACGAACAGCCATGGCTGACGTCCAGAACAACTCCGGCTCCACCACCGCCGGTTCGATCGAGGTCGGCACCGCCGGTGCCGGCGCCCAGCTCGCCGGTCCCGGCACCGGTCGGGACAGTGTCCGCCAGCCGATCGACGCGCGCGTCGCGGTCGCGCCGTCCTTCGACGTCGCGGACTTCCCGGTGCCCACCGGTCGCGAGGAGGACTGGCGGTTCACCCCGCTGCACCGCCTCGGCGGCCTGCACGACGGCACCGCCGCCACCGCCGACAAGGGCGAGGACAAGGTCGAGCTGAGCCTGCCCGAGGGGGTCACCGCCGAGACCGTCGGCCGTGACGACGCCCGCCTGGGCAAGGCCGGCAAGCCGGTCGACCGGGTCGCCGCGCAGGCGTTCAGCGCCTTCGAGCAGGCGCTCGTGGTCACCGTCCCCAAGGAGACGGTGCTCACCGAACCGGTGCGGATCGACGTGCACGGCGAGGGCGGCACCCGCTTCGCGCACGTGGTCGTCGACGTCAAGCCGTTCGCCGAGGCCGTCGTGGTGATCAACCACACCGGCACCGGCACCCGGGCCGCCAACGTCGAGCTGCTGGTCGGCGACGGCGCCAAGCTGACCTTCGTCTCGGTCCAGGACTGGGAGCGCGACGCGGTCCACGTCGCCCAGCAGACCGCGCTGGTCGGCCGTGACGCCTCGCTGAAGTCCGTCGTCGTCACCTTCGGCGGCGACGTGGTCCGGATCCACCCGCGGGTCAACTACGCCGCTCCCGGTGGCGAGGCCGAGCTGCTCGGCCTCTACTTCGCCGACGCCGGCCAGCACCTCGAGCACCGTCTGGTCATCGACCACGACACCCCGCACTGCCGCTCCAACGTCGTCTACAAGGGCGCGCTGCAGGGCCAGGACGCGCACGCGGTGTGGATCGGCGACGTGCTGATCCGCGCCGCCGCCGAGGGCACCGACACCTACGAGCTCAACCGCAACCTGGTGCTCACCGACGGCGCCCGGGTCGACTCGGTGCCGAACCTGGAGATCGAGACCGGCGAGATCGTCGGGGCCGGCCACGCCTCCGCCACCGGCCGCTTCGACGACGAGCAGCTCTTCTACCTGCGCTCCCGCGGCATCCCGGCCGACGAGGCCCGCCGCCTGGTGGTGCGCGGCTTCTTCGCCGAACTGGTCCAGCAGATCGGCGTCGCCGAGATCCAGGACCACCTCATGGAGAAGATCGAGGCCGAGCTGGAAGCGGCGGTCTGACACCCATGAGCTTCCTTCGCGCCTGCGCGCTGAGCGAACTGGCTGAGGACGTGCCCAAGCGCGTCGACCTCAACGGCGTACCGGTCGCCGTCGTCCGCACCGACGAGGGGGTGTTCGCGGTCAACGACATCTGCTCGCACGCGAACGTCTCGCTGTCCGAGGGCGAGGTCGAGGACTGCATGATCGAGTGCTGGCTGCACGGCTCCAGCTTCGACCTGCGCACCGGCAAGCCCTCCGGCCTGCCCGCCACCCGGCCGGTCGCTGTCTACCCCGTAAAGATCGAAGGGGACGATGTGCTCGTCTCCGTCAACCAGGAGTCCTGAGTACACATGGCTACCCTTGAAATCCGCGACCTGCACGTCTCCGTCGAGACCGAGAACGGCCCCCGGGAGATCCTGAAGGGCGTCGACCTGACCGTGAAGCAGGGCGAGACCCACGCCATCATGGGTCCGAACGGCTCCGGCAAGTCCACCCTGGCCTACTCCCTGGCCGGCCACCCCAAGTACACCGTCACCGGCGGCTCGGTGCTGCTGGACGGCGAGGACGTCCTGGAGATGTCCGTCGACGAGCGCGCCCGGGCCGGCGTCTTCCTGGCCATGCAGTACCCGGTCGAGGTCCCCGGCGTCTCGGTCTCCAACTTCCTGCGCACCGCCGCCACCGCCGTCCGCGGCGAGGCCCCCAAGCTGCGGCTGTGGGTGAAGGAGGTCAAGGAGGCGATGGCCGCCCTCCAGATGGACCCGGCCTTCGCCGAGCGCAACGTCAACGAGGGCTTCTCCGGCGGTGAGAAGAAGCGCCACGAGATCCTCCAGCTGGAGCTGCTCAAGCCCAAGGTCGCGATCCTCGACGAGACCGACTCCGGCCTGGACGTCGACGCGCTGCGGGTCGTCTCCGAGGGCATCAACCGGGTCCGTTCCACCGGGGAGGTGGGCACCCTCCTGGTCACCCACTACACCCGCATCCTGCGGTACATCAAGCCCGACCACGTCCACGTCTTCGCGGGCGGCCGCATCGTCGAGTCCGGCGGCGCCGAGCTGGCCGACAAGCTGGAGGCGGAGGGCTACGAGGCCTATGTGAAGGGTGGCGCGTCCGAGTGACCTCTTCCACGCACGAGTCGGCGGTCCTGGCGGGCCTGCTCGACACCGACGCGATCCGCAAGGACTTCCCGGTCCTGCAGCGCCTGCTGCACGACGGCAAGCCGCTGGTCTACCTGGACAACGCGGCCACCTCGCAGAAGCCCCGCCAGGTGCTCGACGCCCTGAACGCCTACTACGAGCGGCACAACGCCAACGTCCACCGCGGCGTGCACGTGCTCGCCGAGGAGGCCACGGCGCTGTACGAGGGTGCCCGGGACAAGGTCGCGGCGTTCGTCAACGCGCCGAGCCGCAACGAGGTGGTGTTCACCAAGAACGCCTCCGAGTCGCTCAACCTGGTCGCCAACATGCTGACCTGGGCGGACGAGCCCTACCGGGTGGACGCCGAGTCCGAGATCGTCATCACGGAGATGGAGCACCACTCCAACATCGTCCCGTGGCAGCTGCTCTCGCAGCGCACCGGCGCGAAGCTGAAGTGGTTCGGGCTGACCGACGAGGGCCGGCTCGACCTGTCCAACATCGACGAGCTGATCACCGAGAAGACCAAGGTGGTCTCCTTCACCCTGGTCTCCAACCTGCTCGGCACCGTCAACCCGGTCGAAGCGATCGTGCGCAAGGCCCAGTCGGTCGGCGCGCTGGTCGTGATCGACGCCTCGCAGGCCGCGCCGCACATGGTGCTGGACGTCCAGGCGCTGGAGGCCGACTTCGTCGCCTTCACCGGCCACAAGATGCTGGCGCCGACCGGCATCGGCGTGCTCTGGGGCCGTCAGGAGCTGCTGGAGGACCTCCCGCCGTTCCTCGGCGGCGGCGAGATGATCGAGACCGTCACCATGGGCTCGTCCACCTACGCCCCGGCGCCGCACAAGTTCGAGGCCGGTACCCCGCCGATCGCCCAGGCGGTCGGGCTGGGCGCGGCCGTCGACTACCTGACCGGCATCGGCATGGAGCGGATCGCCGCCCACGAGCACGCCATCACCGAGTACGCGCTCGAGCGGCTGCTGGAGGTCCCGGACCTGCGGATCATCGGCCCGCGCACGGCCGTCGACCGCGGTGCGGCGATCTCGTTCACGCTGGGCGACATCCACCCGCACGACGTGGGCCAGGTGCTGGACGAGCAGGGCATCGCCGTGCGCGTCGGTCACCACTGCGCGCGGCCGGTCTGCCTGCGGTACGGAATTCCTGCGACCACGCGGGCGTCGTTCTACCTGTACTCGACGCCGGGCGAGGTCGACGCGCTCGTGGACGGCCTGCACCACGTCCGGAACTTCTTCGGCTGAGGACGGGGCACGCGACCATGAAGCTCGACTCGATGTACCAGGACATCATCCTGGACCACTACCGCAACCCGCACGGCAAGGGGCTGCGGGACGGTGACGCCGAGGTGCACCACGTCAACCCGACGTGCGGCGACGAGATCACCCTGCGGGTGAAGCTCGACGGCTCCACCGTTGTCGACGTCTCCTACGAGTCCCAGGGCTGCTCGATCAGCCAGGCCAGCGCCTCGGTGCTGAACGACCTGGTGGTCGGCAAGACCGTGGGCGAGGCCCAGGCGGTCCAGGAGGCCTTCCTGGAGCTGATGCAGAGCAAGGGCCAGGGCGAGGGCGACGAGGAGGTGCTGGAGGACGCGGTCGCGTTCGCCGGCGTCTCCAAGTACCCGGCCCGGGTCAAGTGCGCCCTGCTCAGCTGGATGGCCTGGAAGGACGCCACCGCCAAGGCCCTCGCCGAGCACCCCGCCACCGACTGACACCGCAGAGGAGGACACCCGCCATGACCGAAGAGACCACCTCCCCCGCGGAGGAGACCACCCCGGCCGGCCCGGTCGGCACCAGCGCCGGCACCGTCGCCGTCGAGGACCTCGTCGAGGCCCTGATGGACGTCGTCGACCCCGAACTGGGCATCGACGTCGTCAACCTGGGCCTGATCTACGGCGTCCACATCGACGACGCCGACGTGGCCACCATCGACATGACCCTCACCTCGGCGGCCTGCCCGCTGACCGACGTGATCGAGGACCAGGCCAGGACCGCCACCGACGGCCTGGTCAAGGACCTGCGGATCAACTGGGTCTGGATGCCGCCGTGGGGCCCCGACAAGATCACCGACGAGGGCCGCGACCAGCTCCGCGCCCTGGGCTTCAACGTCTGAGGCCCTGAGCCGATCGTCACGCCGCTGCCGCGCGAACCGCAAGGTCTGCGCGGCAGCGGCGTTTCCGCGTGCCTCAGGCCGCGATGTGCGCAGGCCGTCCGCCGGTCAGCGCGGAGTGCAGGGCGGTGCGGACTCGGGCGGCGCCCGCTGCTGCCACCTCTGCTCCCTTGCCGGTCGTCAGGGTGCCGGTTGTCAGGGTGCCGGTTGTCAGACCGGCGCACGGGCGACAGATGCCCGGCCGGGGCACGGGGTCGTGGCACTTGGCGCACTCGGCGTACCGGGCCGGTGGCCGTGCGGCGGGTTGGGCGGGCGGCATCTTTTGCTCCAGCCGGTAGCGGAGCACGGCCGTCGCCGAGTGCATCGGGACGGGCAGGCCCGGCAGCAATGCGTGAGCGAGGTCGGTCCGGGTCGCGCCGCGCTCCAGCCACTGGGCGACGAGGGGCGCGAGTCCGGCGGCCTCGGCCTCGCCCAGGCGCAGGCGCGGTTCGGACCGGATCACGCGGAACAGGGTGGCCACGGCTTCGCGGACCTCTTCGGCCTCGGAAGCCTCCTCCCCTTCTGCGGGCTTGCCGTCATCGGCCGAACTCGCGGGGAGGGAGGGTTCCTTGTGCCGGTTCTTAAGAAGAGGGCTGCCAGCACGCCCGGCGGCCGCTCCACCGGGCGCCGGACGGGTGGCATCCGGCGCGGACCACGGTGTGTCGTACACGTGGGTCTCGGTGCGGATGGTGCCGTCCGGCATCCGGATCTTCTCGACGCGGTAGAAGCCCGCCTCGGTCAGCTCCTTCAGGGCCTTGCGGATCGAACCTCGGCCCTGCGGGCTGGTGTCGGCCATGTGCCGGCCGTCCTCCCGCCAGCCGTCGGGTCGGGAGAGGAGGTCCGCGAGCAGACCGCGGGCGGTGTAGGAGAGCCGTCGGTACTGCAGGACGGCGTTGGGAAGCACGGTGAAATTGCGCACGTGGGCGTTACGATGGACGCGCATCGGGAGGTCTTGCTCCTGTTGCCGGACCCCGGGGTGTTCCAGCACCGCCGGGGTCGCCTTTTTCTCTTTGAGTACGGAACGTACCACGGCATTTGACGCACCGTGAGGCTTTGCTGACACTCGGTGCGAGCCCGGTGCACGGACGCAGCGATCGTTCTGCGGCTACCTGGCGGCGAGGAGTTCACCACGTTCGACGGCCGCGCGGAGAACCACGGCGATCTCCCGGGGCTGGAGGTTGATCGCGTCGATGGCTTCGGTGGTGAGGGGGATCTCTTCCAGGAGGTACTCGCCTCGGCCTTCCTGGCTGAACTCGGGCCCGGTGCGGTCCTCGAAGCTCCACTTGTCGACGGTGGCGAGGTAGAAGTCCTGGCGCTCGTCGTCCGTCTCGACGGTGTGGAGGAGGCTGACGATCTCGGCCTCGCCCGCGATCTCCTCGCGGACCTCGCGCAGCAGGGCCTCCTGGGGGTCGGTGTCGGTCGGCTCGATCTTGCCGCCGACGATCACCCAGTACGGGTCGATGCCCGGGCGGAGGCGCTTGATGAGCAGCGTGGTGTTGTTCGGGGTGAGGAGAACGGCTCGGACGCGGTGCTGCATGGTGGCCTGCTTCCTGTTGGGTGGGACTGGCGGGTCGGCGGAGGAGCCAGCCACCGTCGACGTGCATCGACTGGCCGGTGATGAAGGACGCGCTGGGGCCGGCGAGGAAAGCGACGGCGGCGTGCTCGGGGTGGCCCCGACGTCAACTCACTGTCGCCCAAACCTCTCCTTCGAGCGAATGGTTTGGGCGGCAGTGGTATATCTGCGACCGGGCGGCCAGGCTGGTGCCGCGACCTCGGAGGGAGCGAAGTCATGTCAGTGGTTGCGTTCGCGCAGTTGCTTCTGCCTGATTCGCCGTACGCCATGTGGGTCCGCGGAGAACTGGAGGAATACCTCCGGCTCCCGGACGACGGTACGCGGGTGGAGGTTGTCGGAGGGGAGATCGTTGTGTCGCCGGCACCGGTGTTTGCCCACGGAGGGATCCTCTCGGACGTTCAGCGGGGGTTCGAGAGGGCCTTGTTCCTGGACGGTGCATTCCCCTGGCGGGCCGTCCAGGCGGTCAATGTGGATCTGATCGAGGTCGGTGACGGCTATGTCCCCGACCTCGTGGTGCTGCGCAAGGACATCGAGGCGGAGAAGCGGGCGGAGGACGTGTTGCATCTCCACCCGCAGGACCTCTCGCTGGTGGTCGAGGTGACCTCCGCATCCAACGCCGGCCACGACCGGCGGCCCATGTTCGGGCGACAGGTCAAGCCGACCAAGTGGAACGGCTACGCACGGGGCGGCGTGCCGTACTACCTGCTGGTCGACCGTGACCCGCGGCAGCCCGGCGTCGTGCTGTTCGGTGAGCCGAACAAGGCCGAGGCCACGTACGAGGTCCTGGGCGAGTGGAAGTTCGGCGAGGCCGTCCGGCTGCCGGAGCCGTTCGGCATTGAGATCGACACCGATGCCTGGAAGCCCTGGAGCGCGTAGGCGTGGGGGAACGCCGCCGCCCCGGAACGGAGGTCCGTTCCGGGGCGGCGGCGTTGTCGGGGTGGTGCTCAGGCTCGCTTCGGGGGGCGGGCCACGGCGATGGCCAGGGCGGCGCAGAGGGTGGCCGCGAGGGCGGCGAAGCCGCTGACGGCGGGGAGCAGGCCGTAGGTCTTGACGAGGGCGCCGACCGCGATGATGGGGGCTGAGCTGCCCAGGTAGACGATGATCCACAGGGAGCTCAGCTCGGAGCCGCGGCGTTCCGGGTTCATCGCCGCGACGGCCGTGGTGAAGAGCGAGCGGAAGGCCACGCCCTGGCAGATGCCGCCGAGGACGCTGCCGATGAAGAGCAGCGCCGGGGTGCCGGTGTACTGGGCGGTGACGACCAGGCCGAGGCCGGTGGCCAGGCCGGCCAGGCCGAGGGCGACGACCACGCGGTCGGCGGTCGGCGGGACGGTCAGCTGTGCGGTGGCCGAGGAGCCGAGCAGCAGGGCGGCCACGATCGCGCCGGTCAGGTGCGAGTCGGTGTGCAGCAGCTTGGTGGAGAAGGCCGGGGCGAGGGCCAGGTAGACGCCGAAGACGCCGTACGAGACGAAGCCGACGCCGGCGGCCAGCAGGAACTCGCGGCGGCCGGTGCGCGGCAGCCGCAGTCGCTGCGGGCGCAGGTGGGCCGGGGTGGTGATGCGCGGCGGGGAGGCCGGCGGGCGGTTGCGGCCGGGCATCCGGGGGTGGACCAGGGCCAGTGGCACGCAGAGCGCGAGCAGGGCGATCGCGTGCAGCAGGAAGGGAGTGAGCAGCGGGTCGGCGCCGTCGGCCAGCAGCGCGCCGACCACCGGGCCGAGCGCCACGCCGCCCGCCGAACAGGCGAGGGTGAGCTTGGCGGCCAGGGTGGGGCGGTCCGGCATCAGATCGCCGAGGGCGGCCCCGGCGGCGCCGGTGGACAGGCCGACGGCGATGCCCTGGACGGCCCGGCCGGCGGCCAGCTGCCAGAAGCTGCCGGAGGTCGCGAACACCACGTCGCCCGCGGCCGCCAGGGCGACGGCGGGCAGGATCAGGGCGCGCCGGCCGAGGTGGTCGGACCAGTGGCCGACCACGGCCAGTACCGGGACCAGCGCGAACACGTAGATCGTGAAGAGGATCGTGGTGTCGAGCGGGCCCAGTCCGAGCCGTCGCTGGAGCATCGGGTAGATCGGCGTCGCCAGATTGGCGCCGATCAGCATGAGGAGCAGCGCGGCGGCGACGAGGCCGACGCGGACACCGCGCAGCGCGTTCCAGCGGCTGATCGCGGCGAGCCGGAGCTGGGCGCGGGGCGCGAGCTCCAGGGGAAGCAGGGCCTCCGACAGTCGGCGTCCGTCGAGCTGCGCGGTGCGCAGGCCGGAGCCGGCGGGGGAGAGGTCCGCCATGGCAGGGGTCTCCTGTGGCCGGGCACCACGCGGGTCGGCGGGGTGTGCCGGCGCGCCCGTCCTGGGCGCTGTGGTGGTGGCCTCGGTGCGGGCTCCCTGGTGGTGCAGGTGAGCGAGAGCGGGGCTACGTTGCCCATCGGCGCGCGCGGGGTTGTGCGCGGTACCGACTTCGAAGGATAAGGGGTGGGCGCGCGCTCGCGGCGCGCGCCCCTGGAGGCCGGGCATCGGGGGTGCCCGGCCTATACGCTGAGGTAGTGGGCCGGTACACGGAGGTGATCTCCGGGGTCCGGCCCGGCTGACCGTTCGGTGCAGCCCGATGGTGCTCGGTGAAGCTCGGTGTAGGGAGAACGCGCAACGATGGCCGCACGACGTCGCAGGAACGCCGGCCCCTCGGCGGCGGGGACACCGGGCGAGGGCGCGGTGCTGCCCGCCGACCTGGAGCTGCAGGATCTGTACGGCGCGTTCGCCGCGCACGGACTGGACGACGAGGACCTGGACGACGCGGCCGTGCTGGTGCCGCCGGTCCGGCTGCCGGCCGAGGCGGAGCTGGCCGCGCTGGCGAAGGCCGTCCCGATGTTCGACTGGGCGCTGCGGCTGGCCCGCTGGGCGGCCCCGCACCGGGCGGTGGACGAGTTCGGCGACCTCACCGCCCCGGACCGGCTCCCGGCCGCCCGGCTGCTCGGCCTCGCCCCCGAGGAGGGGGAGGCCGAGGAGGAGGCGGTGGTCGAGGCGATGCGCGCCTGGTCGCTCGCCTGCGACCTGGACCTGGTCGAGATCGGCACCACGGCGGCCGGCGAGCACGTCGCCGTCCCGGGCCCGGACCTGGAGCCGGCCGAGGAGGGCGACCCCGAGACCGTCCTGGAGCTGTGGCTGACGGCCGCCGGGATCGTCCGCGAGCTGGCGGTGGAGGCGGACTCCCAGGAGCTGGAGCTGGAGCTGGAGCGGGAGGACGACGGGGACGCCGAGGCGGAGGAGGACGAGGAGGGCCTGGGCGAGGTCGAGGACGCCAGGGACGAGGCCGCCGAACTGCTCGACGAGGCGCTGCAGGTGCTGTACGAGACCACCGCCTTCGCCGAGCCGGGCACCGAGACGGTGCCGCTGGGCGTGCTGGCGGCGCTGCTGGTCGTCCCCGAGGGCGAGGAGCCGAGCGACGAGCTGCTGGGCGACATCACCGATGTGATGGTGGCCCTGGACCCGATGCTTGCCGACCTCTCCGAGCTGGGCCTGCTGGACTACCGGCCGATCGACCCCGAGCTCTTCGACGAGGAGGAGGGCGAGGAGACGGCCGCCGCCGGCGCGGACGGCGAGCCGGCGGAGCTGGACGAGGCGGAGTCGGCCCGGTTCGGGCTGGTCCGGCTCACCCCGCTCGGCCAGTACGGGATCCGCCAGTGGCTGCTGGAGGACGGCTACGACGCGCCGCTGGTCGGCGACCTGGCCCAGGGGGACGCCGCCGAGCTGCTCCGCGGTGTCAGCGAGGCCGCCAATGTGCTGCCCGAGGAGGAGCTGAAGGTCTGGCTCGAAGGGCGGGAGCCGGTGGCGGCGGCGCGCGAGCTGCTGGCGGCGGCGCGCGGCGACGACGCGTACGCCCCGCTGCGGCGGATGCTCTGCCACTCGGCGCTGACCCTGATCGGCGCGCCCGCCGAACCGGCCGTGCGCGAGGTGCTGGACGATCCGGAGCTGGGCGGCGGCGCTGCGGCCTGGCTGGTCGCGCTCGGCGCGGCGGACGTTCCCGCGCCGGACCGCGCGACGGCGCTGTGGACGGTCGTCGACGCCTTCGCGGCCCAGCTGCTGGACACCGGCGGTGATCCGGAGCAGCTGCGCGAGCTGGTGGCCGAGCTGCCGGTGACGGAGGAGCCCGCGGACTACCTCGGCGAGCTGTGGCGGGTCGACCACCCGTACACGGCGGACGTGCTGGAGGCGGTCGGCGAGATGCACCCGGACCGGGCGGTGGCGAAGGAGGCCCGCAAGGCGGCGTTCAAGGCGCGCTCCAAGGGCTGAGGCGGTAACCGGAGGCGGTAACCGAAAGCCCCCGCCGGTGCCCGGTGCGGCCGGCGGGGGCTCAGCGGGGCAGGTCGAGCGAGCCGTCCTCGGTGAACGGGAAGAACGGGTTGTGGGCCAGCTCCCAGAGGTGGCCGTCCGGGTCCTCGAAGTAGCCGGAGTAGCCGCCCCAGCTGGTCGGCGCCGGCGGCTTGACCACCACGGCGCCGGCCTCCACGGCTGTTGCCAGCGCGGCGTCGACCAGGGCCGGGGACTCCAGGTTCACCGCGAGGGTGACGCCCCGGAAGGCCGGCTCGCCCGCGGACGGCACGCCCGCGTCGGCGGCCAGCTCGTCGTGCGGGAAGAGGCCGAGCACCGAGTCGGCGGTGCGGAACCAGACGATCTCCGGGCTGGAGGCGGCGGACCGGTGCCAGCCGAGCGCCTCGTAGAAGCGGGCGCTGCGGTCGAGGTCGGTCACGCCGAGGGTGACGATGCTGAGCCGGGCCGGGAAGTCCGTGGTTGCTGTCATGCCGCCAGCGTAGGGAGGGGGACCGACAGCGGCGCCCCGGGCAGGGCCGTCCGGCGGGGACGGGGCCGGGCGGGCCGGACGGGGCCGGTGGCCGTCGGCTCGGCGGCTGATCGGCGGGGTGTGCAAAGGGCCTGATGACCCGGCAGGTCGGGCCACGTATCGTTGCCGGGGTCTACGGCACGGCGGGAACGGCGAGGACAGGGGGTGCGGCGCGGGATGACGCGGGCGAGCGGAGGCGGTCGGAGCGGTCGGTACGGGGACGGTGCGGGCACGGTGGACCCGTGCGGCCGCCCGGGGGACTGTCCGCGCGAGTGCCGGGTCGGCGACCTGGAGGAGTTCCTCGGCGGTCAGGAGGACCTCGCCCGCCGGACCCTCGCCGCGGCCGACTTCCCGCTGTACGGCGTGGTGCCCGCGGCGGGCCCGGGCGGTCCCGTCGCGCTGGTCGCGTTCGGCGGCGGTGCGGATCCCGCTCCCGGCTGGGTCGAGGTCGGCACCGGCGACTGGACCTCGGCGGCCGGCCCCTACGTCACCGTGCGCACCCACCGGCCGGGCGCCGACCGGTTCGAGCCGCTGCCCGAGCTGGAGGACGTGGTCGAGGACGAGCGCGACCGGGTCTACGAGCAGCTCGGGGTCGACGAGGGCGACACCCCGGGCCGGGTCAGGGCGCTGCGCGAGTGGATCACCGTCGACGGCCGGGCGCACGCCGTCGAGGTGCACGAGGACCGGCGCGGCCTGTGGTCCGGCGCGCCGCTGCCCGGCTGCTGCCCGATGGGCGGCGCCGAGCCGGTCTGGGCGGGCCGGTTCCGGGTGGACGGGCTGACCGTGACCGTCTGCGGGCGCGGCGTGCCGCCGGGCGGCGTCGAGCTGGCCCGGATCCAGGACCCCGAGGGCTGTCTGCGCGGCCGCACCGCGCTGCTGCGCGAGCTGGCCGGCCGGCGCGGCCGGTGCCTGCCGGTGGAGCGGCGCGAGCTGGCCCCGGTCACCGGCCTGGAGGCGCACCGGGAGGTGATCGCGCACGGCATCAGCGAGGCCGCCGCGGTCGAGGCCCGGCTGCGGTCCGGGCGGCCGCCGCGGCCGCTGCGGGGGGCGCGCGCGGAGGCGGGTGCGCTGCGGTGGGAGGCGGCGGTGCGCCAGCAGATGCGGCTCGCCTCGGAGACCAGGGCGGAGGCGGCGGAGGCGGTGGCCGCGATGGTCGAGCAGCTCCGGCGGCTGTCCCAGCTGACGCACTGGGTGGTGGGGACGCCGGAGGGCGACGCCGCGGTGGAGGAGTCGATCCGGTACTCGGTGTTCGCCAGCGAGGTGGCGAGCCTGCCGGCGCAGCGGGCCTGGCAGCGGGTGCGGAGCGGGGAGTGGGTGCGGAGCGGCGAGCGCGGGGAGCACCGGATGGGCGAGCAGCTGTGGCTGGCGGCCTGGGAGCAGTGGCGGGTGGCACGGGCCGGCCGCTGAGCGGGCGCGGCCCCTGGCTGATTGAACGGCGGCCCTCCCGGGGGCCGAACGGGGGGTGGCCGGAGCCCGGCCCGGTGGTGTGACCTGTGGGGACGTGGCAAAAGTTGAGTCATGGGTTCGAATACGGTCGGCAAATGGCCGCCTTGACGCGGTGTCCGCTTCACCGGGCGTTCATCGGGCAGGCGGAGTCTGCTGGGCGTCGACGACCATTTCTCGACACCTCGCACACCTCGCAAACCTCGCACGCCGCGCACCGGGTCAGCCCGGTCGGCACCCCAGCCTTCAGGAGTGACTGCCATGTCGCTGTCCCGTCGGCCACCGCCCCGGGTGCGATCGCCGCTCCGGCCGGTGGCGAGGCGCCGGCCGCCGAGGCTGCCGAGGCCGAGCGCCTCGCCGTGGGTTACGGCCCGCTGGTCGCCGACGCGCAGGGCGGCCTGCTGGCCCTGCCCAAGGGCTTCAAGTACAAGGTCGTGAACCGCGCCGGCGTCACCAAGCTGCGCACCGGTGAGTTCACCCCGAGCAACCACGACGGCACCTCGGCGTTCGAGGACGAGCGCGGCGGCAACCTGCTGGTCGTCAACCACGAGCTGTCCGGCGCCCGCGCCAACTGGCCCAACCCGGTCCCGCTGACCGAGGGCCACGTCTACGACCCGGGCGCGGCCGGCGGCTGCACCATCGTGCACGCCAAGGCCAACGGCACGGTCGAGCAGTGGGTCGGCATCGCCGGCACCGCCACCAACTGCGCCGGTGGCGTCACCCCGTGGGGCACCTGGCTGTCCGGCGAGGAGACCGAGGACAAGGCCGGCAAGAACGGCTTCACCAAGGACCACGGCTACATCTTCGAGGTCGACCCGTTCGACGACGACTACAACCGCGACCCGCAGCCGGTGAAGGCCTTCGGCCGCTACGCCCACGAGGCCGTCGTCGTCGACCCGAAGCGCGGCCACGTCTTCCTGACCGAGGACGCCTCGAACCCCAACGGCCTGCTCTTCCGCTGGACCCCGCCGGCCGGCTTCAAGCACGGCCGCTACCAGCTGCGCAAGCTGGCCGCCGACGCCGGTGTGCTGGAGGCCTTCAAGGTCTTCGACGCCCAGGGCAAGTTCATCGACGACCTGTCCCGCGCCACCACGGTCGGCACCACCTACGGCGTGGACTGGGTCAAGGTCCAGGACCGCGACGCCAGGACCGTCTCCGTCCGCAAGCAGTTCAAGGACGGCGAGGTCACCCGCGCCCGCAAGCTGGAGGGCATGTGGTGGGGTGACGGCGGCTTCTACTTCGTCTCCAGCTTCGCCCGCTCGGAGAGCCCGCTGCAGCACGACGGCCAGGTCTGGTTCTACAGCCCGGTCCGCCGCACCATCACCCTGAAGGTCCTGCTGGGCGTCAACACCGACGTCTGGGGCGACCACGACAACTACGACGGCCCGGACAACATCACCGTCTCGCCCTACGGCGGCATCGTGATCGCCGAGGACGGCGAGGGTGTCTCGCACCTGTTCGGCGCCACCGAGGACGGCCTGACCTTCCCGATCGCCCGCAACGAGCTGAACATCGGCACCGCCGAGAAGCCGGAGTTCAGCGAGTTCACCGGCGTCACCTTCTCGGACGACGGCAAGACCCTCTTCGCCAACATCCAGACCCCGGGCATCCAGCTGGCCATCACCGGCCCGTGGCACCGCCTGAACGAGCACAAGCGCGGCCAGGGCTACGGCCAGTGAGCTGACCGCGAGTGAGAGATCGGGGCCCGCTTCGGCGGGCCCCTTTCGCGTGCCCGGGGACGTACGGGATCGGGGACGGTACGGGATCAGGGGCGTACGGATCCGGGGCGGGTGCGTGCCGGTCAGGAGTCGGCCGGCAGCCGCAGCTGGAGCATCGCCAGCAGCCGCTGCTGCGGCTGGGCCAGGTCGATCCCGGTCAGCTGCTCGGCCCGGCGGACCCGGTACCGCAGGGTGTTCGGGTGGATGTGCAGGGCGTCCGCCGCGACCCGGACCTCGCCCAGCGCGTCCAGCCAGGCCAGCACCGACTCGGCGAGCCTGGTCCCGTGCCTGCGGTCGTAGGAGGTCAGCGCGGTGAGCCGCGGGTCGCGCAGGCCGCCGCGCTCCTGGAGCAGCGCCAGCACCTCGCTGACCAGCACCTCCGCCTGGACGTCGATCAGCGCCGCGACCTCCAGGTCGACCCCGCCGCGGCCCATCGCGTCCAGGATCCGGTCCGCCTGCGCGCGCGAATCGGGCACCTGGGCGAGGCCCTCCACGGTGGAACCGAGCGCCGCCCGCAGCCGGACGCCCAGATGGTCCCTGGCCGCCTCGACCACCTCCTGCGCCCAGCCGCGCACGGTGGCCATCGGCAGATTGGCGGGCAGATCGGGCAGCAGCACGTACACCCGGGACTCGATCGGCGCGAGCAGCGCCGCGCGGTGCCGGGCCGCCGTGTGCACCGAGATGAGGCCGGTCACCTCGGCCCGGGTGAGCTGCTCGGTGGTGCCCGCGCTGTACGCCAGCACGGTGGCCGGGCGCCGCACGTCGAGGCCGAGGTGGGTGGCCAGCGACTGCGGCCCGGTGGAGCCCTCCAGCAGGCCGGTGAGCAGGGTCCGGGTGAGCCGGACGTCCGCGGACAGCTCCCGGCGGCGGCGCACCAGCTGGGCCGCGGCGACCCGGGCCGCGCCGACCAGCGCCTGCTCGGCCAGCGGCGCGAGCGGCCGGGAGCCCTCCTGCACCCAGATGGTGCCGAGCGGCTGCGCGCCGGTCCTGATGCCGATCGCGAGCCGGCGGCGCAGGCCGAGCTCCGGGTGCGGGTCGACCGCGATCACGGTGTCCGAGGTGCGCAGGTGCTGGAAGACGCCCCACTCGCGGAGCTTGGAGAGGTACGGCTCCGGGCCCTGCCAGCCGAGGATGGAGAGCCGGCGCAGGTCGTCGACCTCGTCGGAGTCGGAGGAGCGCGAGTAGGCGAGCACCCGGCTGGAGGTGTCCTCGATCGAGACGATGCCGTTGGTGAGCACGGCGACGGTCTGGGCGAGCGAGAACAGGTCGCCGGCGTTGTGCTCGGGGGAGCCGGGCGCGTCCGGGGTGTCCGGGCCGGCGATGATCGCCCGGGCCAGTGAGTCGAGGTGCTCCCAGCGGGTCTCCCGGCGGACCGAGAGCAGTGCCACGCCGGCCTCGGTGGCCGCCTCGCGCAGCGCGTCGGCCTGGCCGGGGGCGTCCAGCTTGACGGCGACCGCGGCGGCTCCGGCCCGGCCGGCCGCGCGCAGCGCCGGGAGGGCGGCCCGGCCGCGGGCGCCGATGGCGAGCACGAGTTCGCCCGGGGCGGCGGTGGGCGGGTCCTCGGGGTCGAGGATGGCCACGTCACGGACCGGGACGTCGAGGCCGTGCGGGGCGGTCTGGAGCTCGACCAGCGGCTCGCCCAGGGACATCAGCAGCTGCCGGAGCGGGAGGCCGGGGGCGGTCATCGGGCCTCCTCGAAGGTGTCCGACGGGGGTCGGGGGCGGCCCGCCGCCGTGGCCGTGGGCGGGTCGGGGGTGGGGCGTGGGCGGGTCGGTGGTGGGGCGGGAGTGGCCGGCGGGTGGCCGAAGGGTGGCTTTCGTCCGAATCCTTCATCCGGTCGGACAACGCCGTCCGGATGATTTTAGCCGTCCGGCCAATCAAGCGACCCCTGATGCAGGAATAGCGTTCGTCATGTGGCCGTCGTGCGATCCGCGTCGGCATCCCCGCAAGGAACGAAGGAGAGCGTGCGCTCATGGATGCTGTGACCCAGGTCCCCGCGCCGGTGAACGAGCCGGTCCACAGCTACGCCCCCGGCAGCCCGGAACGGGCCCGCCTGGAGGCGAAGCTGAAGGAGCTGGGCGGCCAGGAGCCGGTCCAGCTGACCATGACGATCAACGGTGAGCGCCGCATGGGCGGCGGCACCGAGTTCCACGTCGTCCAGCCGCACAACCACGCGGCGAGGCTCGGCACCCTGCGCAACGCCACCCAGGCGGACGCGCAGGAGGCCATCGACACTGCCCTGGCCGCGGCCCCGGCCTGGCAGGCGCTCTCCTTCGACTCCCGCGCCGCGATCTTCCTGCGCGCCGCCGACCTGCTGGCCGGCCCCTGGCGCGAGACCCTGGCCGCCGCCACCATGCTCGGCCAGTCCAAGACCGCGCAGCAGGCCGAGATCGACACCCCCTGCGAGCTGGTCGACTTCCTGCGCTTCAACGTGCACTTCGCCCGCCAGATCATGGCCGAGCAGCCGATCTCCTCGGACGGCGTGTGGAACCGCAGCGACCACCGCCCGCTGGAGGGCTTCGTCTACGCGATCACCCCGT
>NZ_JZWY01000248.1:0-3111 GCF_000966955.1 Streptomyces sp. NRRL S-495 | reverse complement strand
ACGTGGTGCTGTGGAAGCCCTCGCCGACCCAGCAGTTCTCCGCGCACCTGCTGATGCAGCTGCTGGAGGCGGCCGGCCTGCCCAAGGGCGTCATCAACATGGTGACCGGCGACGGCCTGGACGTCTCCGCCGTCGCGCTGAAGCACCCGGCGCTGGCCGGCATCCACTTCACCGGCTCCACCGCCACCTTCCAGCACCTGTGGCGCGAGGTCGGCAACAACATCTCCGGCTACCGCACCTACCCGCGGATCGTCGGCGAGACCGGCGGCAAGGACTTCCTGGTCGCCCACCCGTCCGCCGACCGGGCCGTGCTGAAGACCGCCATGACCCGCGGCGCCTTCGAGTTCCAGGGCCAGAAGTGTTCGGCCCTCTCCCGCGCCTACGTCCCGGCCTCCATCTGGGCCGAGCTGAAGGACGAGTTCCGCGCCGAGGTCGACGGCCTGACCATGGGCGACGTCACCGACCTGTCGAACTTCATGTCCGCCGTCATCGACGACCGCGCCTTCGCCAAGAACAAGGCCGCGATCGACCGCGCCCAGGCCGACCCGCAGGTCGAGGTCCTGGCCGGCGGCACCTACGACGACAGCGTGGGCTACTTCGTCCGGCCGACCGTGCTGGTCTGCCAGGACCCGGCCTCGGAGTACTTCCGCGACGAGTACTTCGGCCCGGTCCTCGCCGTGTACGTCTACGAGGACGACAAGTACGACGAGATGCTGACCCAGATGGAGTCGGTCTCGGACTACGCCCTGACCGGCGCGATCATCTCCCAGGACCGCGAGGCCGTTCAGCACGCGATGCTCAAGCTGCGGAACGCGGCCGGCAACTTCTACATCAACGACAAGCCGACCGGCGCGGTCGTCGGCCAGCAGCCGTTCGGCGGCGCCCGTGCCTCGGGCACCAACGACAAGGCCGGCGCCAAGCAGAACCTCGCGCGGTGGACCTCGACCCGCTCGGTCAAGGAGACCTTCGTCCCGCCGACGGACTACCGCTACCCGCACATGGGCTGACCGTCCCACCGGGACCCGTTCGCGGTCCCCTGACGCCTCCCGGCCCCGCAGCCGGGCGGCGTCCCACGGGCGGCGAGCCCACCACCCCCCTGGGCTCGCCGCCCGTCCCTTTCTGCCACCCGAAGAAGCACCAGCTCCAGGAGTCACGATGCTCCGTTCCGCCCTCCTCGCGGCCTCCCGCTCGGCCCAGGTCCGCACCGTCGTCGAGAAGTTCCCGCCGACCCACGCGATAGTCGAGCGCTTCGTCGCCGGCGAGGCCCTCGACGACGCCGTCACCGCCTGCGACGACCTCGTCGCGACCGGCCGCAAGGTCACCCTGGACCACCTCGGCGAGGACACCCGCGACGCCGCCCAGGCCGCCGGCACCGCCGAGGCCTACGAGCACCTGCTCAAGGCGCTCAAGGAGACCGGCCTGGCCGCCGGAGCCGAGGTCTCGGTCAAGCTCTCGGCCGTCGGCCAGTTCCTCCCGGTGGACGGCGAGAAGATCGCCCTGGAGAACGCCCGCCGCATCTGCGAGGCCGCCGCCGACGCCGGCACCACGGTGACCCTCGACATGGAGGACCACACCACCACCGACTCCACCCTCGCCATCGCCCGCGAGCTGCGCCAGGACTTCCCCTGGCTGGGTGTCGTCCTCCAGGCCTACCTGCGCCGCACCGAGGCCGACTGCCGCGAGTTCTCCGGCCCCGGCTCCCGGGTGCGCCTGTGCAAGGGCGCCTACAAGGAGCCCGAGTCGGTCGCCTTCCAGGGCAAGCACGAGGTCGACCTCGCGTACGTCCGCGCGCTCAAGGTCCTGATGGCCGGCGAGGGCTACCCGATGATCGCCTCGCACGACCCCAACATGATCAAGATCGCCGGCCAGCTGGCCCAGTGGAACGGCCGCAAGCGCGACTCCTTCGAGTACCAGATGCTCTTCGGCATCCGCCCCGAGGAGCAGCTCCGCCTCGCCGGCGAGGGCAACACCATGCGCGTGTACCTCCCGTACGGGGAGGAGTGGTACGGCTACTTCATGCGCCGTCTCGCCGAGCGCCCGGCCAACCTCACCTTCTTCCTGCGCGCCATGGCCACCCGCGGCTGACCCCCGCGGCAACCGCCCGGCCCGGGTCCCCCTTCCGCGATGGGGGGACCCGGGCCGTCGTGCGTCCGGCTCTAGAGGAAGTCCTTGGTGTCCAGCTCGAACTCGAACGGCGCCGGAAGCACGAGCGGCTCCCCGAACGCCGCGAGGTGCACCTCGGTGTACTCGTCGCGATGCGGTGTGCCGAACAGGCTGATCTGCGAGCGCTCGCGGTCGATCAGCAGGTAGAAGGGGATGGCGGCGCGGGCGTAGCAGTGGCGCTTGGCGATCCGGTCCTGGTCGGGCTTGCTGGACGTCACCTCGGCGACCATGGCCACGCCGTCCGGCTCCATCCAGGAGGGCGCGCCGCGGAACAGGCGCAGTTCCTTGGGGGCGAACGTGGCATCGGGGATGACATGGTTCTTCGGGCAGAGTCCGCCGCTCGGCAGGCGGAGGCCCTTGTTGCCCGAGATCTGGACCGGGGTTTCGGTGTGTCGGTACACCTGGCCCATCAGTTGGCTGAGCAGATCCTCGTGGTCGCCGTCCGGTGGAACGGTGACGGCAATCTCCCCTTCGATCAGCTCGATGCGTAGTCCGTCCGGGGATTCCAGGTTCAGGAAGCACTGGAGCAGGATGTCCGCCTGCTGGCTGGAGGTGGAGGCCCTTTTCTTGTTCGGCACGGATTCCCACGCTAGTGGCGGTTCGAGGGAGGTGCGTCGGGTGTGGCGGGATTTCACTCGATGGGGGGAGGGGGGATCGGCGTAGGATCTTCGTGCTGGTGAACTCTGGCGTGTGAGCGAGGAGTTGGCATGGTGCTGAAGCGGTTCGCGGAGTTGTCCACGCCGTTGGTGGCGGATGCGTGCATGCGGGCGGGGGTGGGGCTGCGGGTGGCGCCGGCCGGGGTGGTGGGGGTGGTGCCGGGGGGCCGGGTCGCCGGGCGGGTGCTGCCGGTGCGGCACTACGGGAGTGTGGACGTGTTCCTGGAGGCGTACGGCGCGGCCGGGCCGGGGGACGTGTTGGTGATCGACAACGGCGGGCGGACGGACGAGG
>NZ_JZWY01000247.1:0-1772 GCF_000966955.1 Streptomyces sp. NRRL S-495 | reverse complement strand
GACGAGGCGTGCGTCGGGGACCTCGCGGTGCTGGAGGCGCGGGCCGCCGGGATCGCCGGGGTGGTGGTGTGGGGGCTGCACCGGGACACGCCGGAGCTGGTGGAGATCGGGCTGCCGGTGTTCAGCTACGGCAGCCTGCCGCTCGGGCCGCTGCGGCTGGACGGGCGGGAGCCGGAGGCGCTCGCCACGGCGCGGTTCGGACCGCACCTGGTGAGCGCGGCGGACGCGGTGTTCGCGGACGCGGACGGTGTGCTGTTCGTACCGGGCTCGCGGCTGGACGAGGTGCTGGAGACGGCGGCCGGGATCGCCCGCACCGAGCGGGCGCAGGCGGAGCGGATCCGCTCCGGTGACACGCTGCGGCGGCAGACCTCGTTCGACGAGTTCCTGGAACGCCGGGCCGCCGACCCGGGGTACAGCTTCCGGCAGCACCTGCGGCGGGTCGGCGGGGCGATCGAGGAGTAGCGGCGGCCCCTGGGGCGGCTCAGAGCGCCAGGTGCATGACGTGCAGGGCGACGTAGCCGTGCACGGGGTGGTGGAAGGCCTCCGGGACGGTGCCGACGACGGTGAAGCCGAGCGACTCGTAGAGCTTCACCGCGTGCTCGTTGGACGCGACCACGGCGTTGAACTGGACGGCGCGGTAGCCGGACCGGCGGGCCCAGTCGATGCTGTCGAGGACGAGCGCCCGGCCGATGCCCCGGCCGCCGTGCGCCGGGTCCACCATGTAGCTGGCGCTGGCGACGTGGCCGCCGTTGCCCATCTGGTTGCGGTTCATCTTGGCGGTGCCGAGCACCGCGCCGGTGGCCTCGTCGACGGCGACCACGGTGCGGTGCGGCTCGGGCAGCAGCCACCACTCCCGGCCCTGCTCGAATCCGAGGTCGAGCGGGTAGGTGAAGGTCTCGCCGGCGGCGACGACGGAGTGGAAGAACGGCCAGATGCCCGGCCAGTCCTCGGTGGTGGCTTCCCTGATCAGCATCCGGACATGATGCGCGGCGGACGGCGGGAGGTCCAGTCGTTTTCTCCCGCCGTCCGGCCGTGTGTCCGGCCGTGTCCGGCCGTGTCCGTCCGATCGGCCGTCAGAGCAGCCGTCAGAGCATCGAGGCGGCCGGCTTGACCATCGCGCGGGCGGTCTTGGCGTCCACGTACTCGCCGATCGCGGTCATCACCCATTCGCCCGAGTACTGGCGGACCAGCTTGCACATCACCACGCCGGTGCGGGACTCGGACTGGGTGAGGTCGAAGCGGACCAGCTCCTGGTTGGTGCCGGCGTCGACCAGTCGGCAGTAGGCGTTCTTGACCTCGGTGAACTTCTGGCCGGAGAAGGAGTTCACCACGAACACCAGGCCGCACACCTCCGGCGGCAGACCGTTGAGGTGGACGGTGATCGACTCGTCGTCGCCGCCGCCCTCGCCGGTCAGGTTGTCGCCGGAGTGGGTGATCGCGCCGTTGAAGATGCCCAGCTTCATGAACCAGGCGGTGTCCAGCTTCTCGCGCTTGGCGTCGAAGGCGAGGCAGGAGGCGTCGAGGTCGATGTTGCGGCCGCGGCCGGCGGGCTCCCAGCCGAGGCCCATCCGGATCGAGGAGAGGAAGGGCTTGCCGTTCTTCTCCAGCGAGACCGAGCCGCCCTTGGTGAGGCTGACCCGGCCCTTGTCCAGGGTGACTTTGGTGAGGGACGGCGCGGTCGCCGCGGCGGGCGGGGCCGGGGGCATCGGCGGCGCGCTCTGCGGCATCGGCGGGGCGGAGGCCATGGCGAGCCGGGGGTCGACCGGGCCGGC
>NZ_JZWY01001402.1:0-220 GCF_000966955.1 Streptomyces sp. NRRL S-495 | reverse complement strand
CCCGGTCGGTGACGACGACGTTCCGCGCCCGCGACGGCCCGTGGTTGGTCACCGTCACCCGCCACTGGATCCGCTGCCCGGCGACGACCGGGTCGGTCAGCAGCACCTTGGCCACGCTCAGCCGCGCCTGCGCCGACGGCGACTCCGAGGGGGAGGCGACCGCCGTGTGCGTGGGCGTGGCCGGGTCGGGCCCGCCGGTGACCGTCACGGTGTTGGTCGG
>NZ_JZWY01001401.1:0-220 GCF_000966955.1 Streptomyces sp. NRRL S-495 | reverse complement strand
GTCGAACAGGTCGGTGGCGTAGTCGATCGCGCACTCCAGGCCGGCCGGGGCGCCCTCGGCGTCGAAGGACTCCCCCATGCCGACGGAGAGGTCGAACTTGGCGACGTACCCGCCGACCGGTTCGATCGCGGCCGGCAGCCCGGCCAGGTCGAGCGGGGCGTCACCGCCGGTCGCGCCCTGGCTCGCGCCCTCCAGCAGCAGCATCACCTGGAACAGCGGG
>NZ_JZWY01001400.1:0-229 GCF_000966955.1 Streptomyces sp. NRRL S-495 | reverse complement strand
TCGCCGGTGCGGCCGGGCGCGGCGAGGCCGGTGTCGCGGGCCGGGTGGCCGGGCGCTCGGCCGTCGGGGCGGTGGAGGGGACGGTGGACGGGGCGATCGAGGAGGCCGTCGGCTCCGGGGCGGCGTCGGTCGGCGCAGGGGCGGCTGCGGGGACGGACGGAGTCTCCGGCGCGGGTGCCGACGGGGTCGGTTCGGCGGTCGTCTCGGTGGTCGGCGATGCGGCCTGGCC
>NZ_JZWY01001399.1:0-235 GCF_000966955.1 Streptomyces sp. NRRL S-495 | reverse complement strand
ACTGGAGATGATCGTGCGGCGGATGCCCCGGCACCGGCACGTCGACCTCGACCCCGGGGCCGCAGCGCTCACACGGCGCGTGGTCCGCTACCGGCTCGCCAAGGACGAGCTCTCCCCGGCGGAGGAGGCGGACCTGCTGAACGCGCTGGCCTCGCGGTACATCGACGCCGGTCTGCTCGACGCGGCGGAGGCGCCGGCCCGGGAGGTCGTCGAGCTGCGCCGGGGGCTCGTCACC
>NZ_JZWY01001398.1:0-238 GCF_000966955.1 Streptomyces sp. NRRL S-495 | reverse complement strand
CGGCCGTGCCGAGCTTCTGACGGTTGCCGTGCACGACGGCGTTGGCGACTGCCTCATGGACAGCCAGGCCGAGCCGGTAACGGTCGTCCTCGTCCAACTCGCGGGCGGCGTCGACGCTCGCCACCTCGGAGGGCAGCTCCGTCTGCGCGGTGTGGTGTCCGGGTGCGGTGTCAGCGGGAAGCAGCTTCACATCAGCGACTGCTATCCGGAAGAGCCGCAGATGGGGGCTATGTAGCTG
>NZ_JZWY01001397.1:0-241 GCF_000966955.1 Streptomyces sp. NRRL S-495 | reverse complement strand
GTGTACGGCGGGCATCCGTAGGTCCGCCGGCATGACGACAGAGAACACGGCCGAGGACTGGGGCCCGCGTATCCGGATCAACCTGCGGTTCTTCGAGGACTTCGACACCGTCGTCGGCCTCGTGCGGGCAACCGGTGCCCGCCGCACCGCCTCCCGCGACTTCATGCTGGAAGGCCCCATGACCCTGGACCAGGTGGCCGCCCTGGTGGAACCGCAGCGACACAGCCGACACCACGAGGCC
>NZ_JZWY01001396.1:0-242 GCF_000966955.1 Streptomyces sp. NRRL S-495 | reverse complement strand
CCGTCCGTCCCGGGCATCCGGACGTCCATCAGGACGACATCGGGGCGCAGCTCCCGGGCGAGCCGGACGGCCTGCGCGCCGTCCGCGGCCTCGCCGACCGGGGCCATGTCGGGCTGGGCGTCCAGGACGGTGCCGAAGGCCATCCGGAGCAGGGCCTCGTCGTCGGCGATCAGGATCCGGATCGTCATGCGGACACCGCCCCGGCGCTGTCGAGGAGCAGCCGGGTCCGGACGCCCCAGCCG
>NZ_JZWY01001395.1:0-247 GCF_000966955.1 Streptomyces sp. NRRL S-495 | reverse complement strand
CGGACGAACGCGCCGACACCACGAACGGCAGCAGCGCACCGTCCACCGTCGGCCCGGCAGCCTCCACCGGCGCGGACTCCTCCACCGGCGCCTGCTCGATGATCACGTGTGCGTTGGTGCCGCTCGCGCCGAAGGCCGAGACGCCGACCCGGCGCGGGCCGTCCACGGTGGGCCAGTCCCGGGGCTCGGTCAGCAGTTCCACGGCGCCCGCCGACCAGTTGACGAACGGGGTCGGCTCCTCGATGTG
>NZ_JZWY01001394.1:0-250 GCF_000966955.1 Streptomyces sp. NRRL S-495 | reverse complement strand
ACGGCCGCGTCCCGGCGGGGGCCGTGCCGTGAGCCGACCCCGGACCCGCAGCAACCGGCGCACGCAGGGCAGCGCGACGCCATCGAGGCCGCCCTCCTCGTCCAGCGCACGGGCCGGCGCCTGCAGCACGCCCTTCCCGGGGAAGGGCGTGCCCGCCCGGGCAGGACGCTACCTGTCAGGCGCGTCGGAGCGGGCACATCTCCCGGTCCCGCAGGACCTCCACGTGCACACGCACAACAAAAAAAACCAA
>NZ_JZWY01001393.1:0-250 GCF_000966955.1 Streptomyces sp. NRRL S-495 | reverse complement strand
CTGCCACTGGATCTGCTGTCCCGGCACGACGGGGTTGGTCAGCAGCGCCTTCGACGCGGTGAGGTTGGCTTGCGGCGAGGGCGAGTTGGTCGGCGAGGCGACGGCCGTGTGGGTGGAAACCGAAGGGTCGGGCCCACCGGTGACCGTCACCGTGTTGGTCGGCGTCACGGTCGCGTTGGCGTCCAGGGTTCCGGTGAGGGTCCAGCTCAGGGACGAACCCGCCGGGATCTCGACCGCCGGGCAGGTGGCG
>NZ_JZWY01000246.1:0-3378 GCF_000966955.1 Streptomyces sp. NRRL S-495 | reverse complement strand
GGGGGGGGGGGGGAGGGGGGGGCGGTCACCGCTCCCCCCCCACCGCGAGGAAGAGCACACCGGTGGACCTGGTGGGCACCATCCGGACGTCCTCGCGCCGTCCGGCCAGGAAGCGCAGGCCGTCCCGCAGGTGCGGCCGCAGACCGAGCAGCCGCAGCTCCACGCCGTGGGCCCGCGCGGTGGCGAGCAGCCGCTCGCGGTTGACGAAGAGCCGGTGGTCGTGGGTGCCGCGGGGCGGCCGGCCCGGCAGCGGCAGGTTCTCGGCGAGGGTGACGGCTGCCAGTCGGGCCACCCTGGTGTCGGCGATGGTGTCGGCGATCAGGGTGCCCCCGGGCCGCAGCACCCGGCACGCCTCCGCGAGCACGGCGTACGGGTCGGGCACGTGTTCCAGACACTGCCCGGCCGTGACCACGTCGAAGGACTCCGCCGCGAACGGGAGCCGGGCGATGTCGGCCCGGACCGTGACGTCGTAGCCGTGGGCGCGGGCCTGCCGGAGGGACTGGAACGACAGGTCGACGCCGAACACCCGGTAGCCCTTGTCGGCCAGGTGCGGGGCGAACAGTCCGCCCCCGCAGGCGATGTCCAGCAGCCGGCCCCGACCGTGCCGGGCGGCGGAAGCGGCCGGGACGAAGTCGGCCCGGGCGCGGGCGATCCAGCCGAGCGGCGCGAGCGGGCCCCTGGGGTCCCACCACGCGTCGGCGAGCGGGTCGTAGTCGGTGATGAAGTCGCTGCGTACTGCTGGCACGACGCTCCTTCTGAACGGGCAGCGGTCCGGGCCGGGGCCGCGCGCACGGCGTGGCGCGGCTCCGGCTCCGCTGGGCGGGTCGGTCGGGTGGTGGGCGGACGCCCCAGGGCGGCTTCGGCTCGCGGGCCGGTCACGTGGGTCGGTGACGCGCGCCGGTGACGCGGGTCGGTCACGTGGGCCGGTCACGTGGGTCGGTGACGCACGTCGGTGACGTGGGTCGGTCGCGCCGTGGGCGGGCCGGTCAGGCGGCCGGCGAACGGTCCTCCGCCTCGGGGCCGGTGGCGTCGCGCAGCGCCCCGAGGGCGGGATGGCGGGACGCGAAGGTGGCGACGAGATCCCGCAGACACCGCCGGACGAGCGGGGCGTGCGCGGCCGTGGCCGGGTGGGACTCGACGGCGAGGAGGGCGTTCGCCGTGTAACGCTGTGCCACCTTCGCGGCCCGGGTGATCGCCCCCGACTCCTGGACGGCCTCGACCACGGCCCGGCACCGGTCGGCTGACAGCGGCTGCGCGCTCAGTAGCGGCAGGAGCACGTCCGGGGAGTCCTGGACGGCATAGATCACCGGCAGTGTGTAGACGCCGTTGATTATGTCCTTGGCCGGTTCCTTGCCGGTTTCCGTGCTGCAGATGTCGAGAATGTCGTCCCAGATCTGGAATGCCATTCCCAGATCGTTCCCGAAGCTTTCCAGGGCCGCCTGTGCGCTTTTTTCGGACTTCCCGCCCAGGACGCCCATGGAGGCGGCCGTCCGCAACAGGCGGGCGGTTTTCCCGGAAACGGCGGCGTAGTACTCGGGCTCGGTCCGGAAGGGGTCGTGGAGCCGACTGGACTCCAGCATCTGGCCGACGCACATGTCGGCCAGGGTCTGGGCCATTGCCAGCAGGTGGGAGCGCCCCAGCGCCGCGGCGCCCTGCATGCAGCGGGCGAGCAGATAGTCCCCGGTCAGCAGGGCGGTCGGGGTGCCGTACTTGGCGTTGACGCTCGGCCTTCCTCGCCTGACCTGTGCATTGTCTATCACGTCGTCGTGATGGAGGGTTGCGATGTGCAGGGTTTCGACGACCGCGGCGCCTTCGATGACCCGCCGGTGCGTGCGCCGGCCGGGTTCTTCGGCGAGCAGGTACGAGGACAGCAGGACGAGCGTGGGCCGCAGCAGACGCCCGGAGTGCTCCACCGCGTAGGCGATGGGCTCCTCGATCCGGGAATGCGGCTGGGCCACCAAGGACTGGAGTGCCTCCCTGACCCGCACGAGGTCCTTCCGGAGCCATTCCTGAACGAGTGCGGATTCTTCGCCGTGCGCGGAGGCGCGCTCAGCAGGAATCGATGTCGTCATCATGAATTCCTTCCCCCGTGACCTCGCTCCGGAGGTCACGAACAGGCTAAGCAGCCTTTCGCCGGTCGCACCAGGGGGCGTGGATTAATCTGTGCCGGAGGGGGGACGGGACGAGGAAATTCCGGCTCCGCTTTCACGCAGCGCGTTCCGCGGGCGGGACGTCCGGGCAGGTAGCGCCCGTCGGACCGTCACGCTGCGTGCTGGTTCCACCTTCCGCGGGGTGATGCAGGTCACATTGACAGCCCGCGGAGCCTGTTCCGTCGGCGCCAAGGATCTTCGACCTGGGCATGGACGTTCCGGAACTCGTTGCCTAGAGTGAGGGCCGTCGGCTCCGGCGGCCGCCCCGGCGTGCCGCCCTCCCGGAGCCCGCGTCGGCCTCCGCCCGTCGGCGCGACCGTTCTCCCGGCACTCCGATCGGCGTCCCGCCGCTCGCGCGAACGCCGCTTCCGCACCGCGTTCCTCGCACTGCGTTCTCCGCACCGCGTTCTCCGCACCGCCGTATCCACCCGGCGACCTTCGTGACGCGTCCGCCGCGACGTCCGCCGCTACGTCCGTGGCGCCGTCCGCCACGCCGTCCGTGGTGGCGATCCGCCGGCGGTGTCCTCCAACAGTCCTGCCCAGTAAGGGAGTCCGTCCCATGACCAGCACCGCTGTCGTCCCGTCGGCCCCCGGCGCCAAGCCCGTCGTCGGCCACCTGGCGGCGTTCCTGCGCGAGCCGCTGGCGTTCCTGCGCGGGCTGCCCCCGCACGGCCCACTGGTGGAGATCCGCTTCCTCGGCAAGCCCCTGGTGGTCGTGTGCGACCCCGAACTGACCCGCGCGATGCTGGTGCGCGACCGGGTCTTCGACAAGGGCGGGCCCCTCTTCGAGCGGCTGCGCGAGGCGGGCGGCCAGGGGCTCGCCTCGTGCCCGGCCGCCGAGCACCGACGGCAGCGCCGCCTGATGCAACCGGCCTTCCACCACTCCCGGTTCCCCGGCTACGCCCGCATCATGACGGAGCGTCTGGACCTCGCGCTCCGCCGGTGGCACCACGGCCAGACCGTCGACCTGGCCGTCGAGTCCCGCACCATCACCGCCGACCTCGTGCTCTCCGCGGTGTTCGGGACCAGTCTGGACCCGGGTCTGCACGGCCGCCTGGCCGCCGACTTCGACACCCTGCTGGCCGGCTTCACCCGGCACACCCTCCTGCCCAAGCGGCTGCGCAAGGTCCCCACGCCGGGCAACGTCCGCTACGACCGGGCCACCCGCCGGGTGCGCCGGTCCATGGCCGACCTCACCGCCGCCCACCGCCGGCGGGTCGACGCCGGC
>NZ_JZWY01000245.1:0-717 GCF_000966955.1 Streptomyces sp. NRRL S-495 | reverse complement strand
GAACGGGATCGGCGGGAACGCGGTCGGCGGGCCGGGCGGGGACACCGGGGATGCGGGGGAGACCAATCTGCTGTCGATGCTCATCGCCTCGCGCGACCCCGGGAGCGACCTGCCCGCGCTGAGCGACGAGGAACTGGTCGACCAGGCCGTGACCATGTACTCCGCCGGCACCGAGACCACCGCCGGCGCCGTGAACTGGGCGCTGTTCCTGGCCACCACCCACCCCGCCGTGCTCGCCAGGCTCACCGCGGAGGTCGACTCGGTGCTGGGCGGCCGGACCGCCGGCTGGGACGACCTGCCGCAGCTCACCTACACCCGGCAGGTGCTCGCCGAGGCGCTGCGGATGTATCCGCCCGGGTGGTTCCTCACCCGGCAGACCGAGCAGGACGCCGAACTCGGCCCGTACGCGATCGCGCGCGGCACCGTGATCGCCTACAGCCCCTACCTGATCAGCCACCTGCCCGACCTCTACCCCGACCCGGAGCGCTTCGACCCCGACCGCTGGGACGCGCACGGAGGTCAGCCGCAGGTGCCCGTCACCGTCTTCGGCGGCGGCGCCCGCAAGTGCATCGGCGACGAGTTCTCCCTGATCGAGGGCGTCCTGATGCTGTCCTCGCTGCTCAGCCACTGGCACGTCGACCTGCACCGCCGCACCCTCAGCTCGCCGCGGCTGCCCCAGCTCACCCTCAACCCGGGCCCCATGCCCGCCACCCTCAC
>NZ_JZWY01000244.1:0-567 GCF_000966955.1 Streptomyces sp. NRRL S-495 | reverse complement strand
GTCGCGGGGGCCGCGTCCGGGTGGGGGCGGCCCCGGCGGTCGCCGGTGACAGGGGATCCGTTACGGGCAGAGCTGGTGCGTGGTGGGGGTGCACTCGGGGTCGGGGTCGATCGGGCCGGGGCCGCCGCCGGGCCGGTAGTTGGACCACCAGATCGGCGTGCCACCGTAGTAGACGGCCAGGTTGCCGCCGTTCTGGATCGCGAGGTAGGCGCCGGGGTGGTACGGGGTACGGCTGTTCCAGACCGCGCGCATGGCGGCGTCGTAGGCGACGAGGTTGCCGTCGGCCTGCATGTAGAGGTAGCTCCCGACGCCGTAGGTGCCGGTGGCCGTCCAGATCGCGACGTTGTTCTTGTAGAGCACCACGTGGCCGTCGTACTGCTGGTAGAGCACGGTGCTGCCGTCCGGCGAGGACCAGCTCTGGCCCCGGCTCAGGCCGGTGGTGCCCTGGATGACGGTCTGGTTGGCGTCCGAGGCGGGCGCGGCGGCGACGGCCGGTGCCGCCGCGGCGGGTGCGCCGGCAGCCGGGGCGCCGTCGGCGGCCTGGGCGGCGGTACCGCCCAGCAGCCC
>NZ_JZWY01000243.1:0-6334 GCF_000966955.1 Streptomyces sp. NRRL S-495 | reverse complement strand
TACCGCCCAGCAGCCCGGCCGCCATCAGGACGGCTCCCAGCGCGACACCGGCGCGGGGAACGAGGGAAGGCGCGATCCTCATAACGGTCATTCTCCTCAAGTCACTTCTCCAGGTGGCTTGTTGCCTCGACGAGTCTCACCGTGCCCGCACCACCCGGGCAAAGCCCTTCGACCGAGGTCGAAACCGGGCGCGCCCCCGCCGGGTGCGACCCTGTCGGATTCGCCCCTGGAGCGGTCACCCCGGAGCGCGGTCGCCCCGGCGTGCGTGGAGCTGCTTCCGGAACAGCAGGGCGCCCAGGGCGAGCCAGGCGGCGGCCAGCAGCCAACCCGCCAGGACGTCCAGGGGCCAGTGCACGCCGAGGTAGACCCGGGTGCAGCCGATCAGCACGGCGAAGACGGCGGCGGCCGTCGCGGCGGCGCGGGCCGCGCCCGGGCGGGCCCGGGTGACGGCGAGGGCGAGCAGGCCCGCCGAGAGGGCGGCGGTGAAGGCGTGTCCGGAGGGGAAGGCGAAGTCGTGCGCCGTGAAGGCCCAGTCGGCGGCCGGCGGGCGGGGTCGGCCGAAGCCGTGCATCAGGCCCTGGCGCAGCAACTGCCCCGCCGCCAGCCACGCCACCGGGGCGAGCAGCACGGCGACGGCGGCCGGCCGGGACCGGTGCGGGCCGGTCGCCCGTGCGAGGAGGATCCCGGCGGCGAGGGCGAACAGATAGGAGAAGGCCCCGGTGCCCAGGTCGGTGAGGAGCTCGGCGGTGCGCTCGGCCGGGTGCGGCCGGTGGGCCACCACCCAGTCGAGCGTGCCGCGCTCGAATCCGTACGGCGCCCAGCCGTGGGCGGCGACCAGGGCGGCGACGGCGGCGAACACCGCGACACAGACGGCGAGGACGGCGGCGACCGCCGTCGAGGGGCGGACGGTCATGCGGTCAGCCACCTCCGCAGTCCGCCCGCGCGGGCCCGGTCGACCAGGGGCGCGGCCCGGCCGGACAGCAGCCCGAGCACATGGCCGAGGGCAGCGCCCACCGCGGCTCCGAGGAGCACGTCGTGCGGGTAGTGGACGCCGACCAGCACCCGGGACAGGCCCATCACGACGGCCAGGAGCAGTCCGAGCGCGCCGAGGCGGCGGTCGACGTGCCACAGCGCGGCGGCTCCGGCGAAGACGATCACGGTGTGGTTGCTGGGCAGCGACCAGTCGCCGGCGCCGGGGCAGGCCTCCAGGGTCCGGCCGGCGTCGAGCACCTGGCAGGGCCGGGGTTCGCGCAGCACCGACTTGAGCAGGGTGTCCGCGGCGAACGCGAGCGTGACCACCAGGGGCACGGCCAGCGCGCGGGCCATCAGGACGTCGTCGGCGCGGCGCGCGCGCCACCAGCCGAGCAGCATCAGGGCGGCGGGCAGCAGCAGCCCGGCGACGGACCAGGCGGCGACGAGGTGCTGGAGCGGCGCCGGGAGGTGCTCGGCCCAGCGGTCCATCCGCAGGTACAGACCGCCGTCGACCGGCCGACCGTCGACAGCGAGCCCACCCACGGGTCCACCCGCGAGCCCACCCACCGGTCCACCCGCGAGCCCGCTCATCGGGTCCGGCCCCGGCGGCGGGCGCGCAGCACTTCCAGCACCAGCGGCAGCAGCGAGACCGCCACCACAGCGGCGACGATCGGCAGCAGATAGCGGTCGACGTCCGGGACCGAGGAGCCCAGTGCGTAGCCCGCCATGACCAGGCCGACCGTCCACACCAGGCCGCCCACAACCTGCCACACGGTGAAGGTGCGGACGTTCACGCCGAGCGCGCCGGCCAGCGGGTTGAGGACGGTGCGCACCACGGGCACGAAGCGGGCGAGCACGACGGCCTTGCGATGGCCGTAGCGGGTGAGGAGCTCCTCGGCCCGCACCGCGCCCTCGTGCAGGTGCTTGTTGCGGGAGCGCATCAGCAGGGCGCGTCCGCCGCGGCGGCCCAGCAGATAGCCGACCTGGGCACCGGTGAGGGCGCCGACCACCGCGGCCGCCAGCACCTGGCCGAGGTCGAGGTGCGGGCCGCTGCGCTCGCCGGTGGTGCACAGCAGGCCGGCGGTGAACAGCAGCGAGTCGCCGGGCAGGAAGAAGCCGACCAGCAGACCGGTCTCCGCGAACATGACCACGGCGATGCCCAGCGCGCCGAACGCGGCCAGCAGCGAGCCCGCGTCCAGCGGATTGACGGCCAGCACGGCCGTCGGGGGTAGCACCATGGAAGCGCCTTTCCGAGAAAGGGGACCCGGCCGCGCCCGGAGGCGGGGCCTCGTGCCCACTGACACCGTCAGCATGACCGAACGGCGCTGAAGGTCCGCTGAAGACCTGAAGACGTCTTCAGCTCCCCGTCGCGGCGACCTGCGACCCTGGGGGCATGCGCGTACTGGTGGTGGAGGACGAACAGCGGCTCGCCCTGGCGATCAAGCACGGCCTGGAGGCCGAGGGGTTCGCCGTCGACATCGTCCACGACGGCCTGTCCGGCCTGGCCCGCGCCACCGACCACGCCTACGACGTGATCATCCTCGACATCATGCTGCCCGGCCTCAACGGCTACCGGGTCTGCTCCCGGCTGCGGGCCGCCGGCAGTGACGTGGGGATCCTGATGCTCACCGCCAAGGACGGTGAATGGGACGAGGCCGAGGCCCTGGACACCGGGGCCGACGACTACCTCTCCAAGCCGTTCTCCTTCGTCGTACTGGTCGCCCGCCTCAAGGCCCTGGCCCGTCGCATCGGCTCCCGCGCCCCGCAGCGCACCGTGCTCGGAGACCTGGTGGTGGACTCCGCCGCCCGCACCTGCGCCCGGGCCGGGACGCCGGTCGCGCTGACCCCGCGCGAGTTCGCCGTCCTGGACCACCTCGCACGCCGGGCGGGCGAGGTGGTCTCCAAGCGGGAGATCCTCGACGAGGTCTGGGACGGCGGCCCCGACAGCGGGGCCAACACCGTCGAGGTCCACATCAGCGCCCTCCGGCGCAAGATCGACGCGCCGTTCGGCCGGACCGCGGTGCAGACCGTGCGCGGCGTCGGCTACCGGCTGGCGGCCGACGGTGGCTGACCCCGGGGAGTCCGGCCCCGCCCGCCCCGGCGTACTCGCGGCCCTCCGCCGGCGGGCCGGCCGGCTGCTGCACTCGCCGCGGGTCACCGCCGCGACCGAGCGGCTGGCACCCCGGTCGGTCCGCACCCGCACCACGATCGCCGCCTGCGCGGCCGTCGCCGTCGTCCTGCTGGCCGCCTCCGCCGCCGTGGTGCTCCTGATGCGGGTCAACCTGCACCGCACCGTCGAGACCGCCGCCCGCGAGCAGGCCCGGACGGTGGCCTCGACCGCCGCCCAGGGCCCCCTGCCGCACGTGCTCCCGCTCGGCCCCGGCACCGACTTCGTCCAGGTCACCGACGCGTCCGGGGCCGTGGTCGCCGCCAGCCAGAACCTCACCGGGCACCCCGCCCTCACCGGCACCGACGACGGCCACGACAGCTTCGACCTCGGCATGCTCGGCGACGAGCACCACCAGCGGGTCACCACCCTCACCACCGACACCCCGAACGGCCCGGTCACCATCCGGGTCGGCGCCTCCCTGCACACCGCCGACACCGCCGAGGACCTCACCACCGCCGCACTCGGCGGACTCAGCGCCGTCCTGGTGGCCACCGTCGGCGTGGTGACCTGGCGGGCGGCGGGTGCCCGAACCCGGCAGCGAGGACGAGATCGCCCGTCTCGCCCACACCATGAACGCCATGCTCGACCGGCTGGAGGCCGCCGGGGTGCGCCAGCGGCGCTTCATCGCCGACGCCTCCCACGAACTGCGCAGCCCGCTCGCCGTGCTGCGCACCCAGCTGGAGGTCGCGCACACCCACCCCGACCCCGCCGTCCGCGCGGACCTGGTGGCCGGCGCCCTCCAGGACACCGACCGGCTCCAGTCGCTCGCCGCCGACCTGCTGCTGCTCGCCCGCCTCGACTCCACCGGACACAACGGCCCGGCCGAGGAACTCGACCTGGCCGAGCTGGTGCGCACCTGCCTGGACGGCCGGGGCCCTGGGCGGACGGAGGTCGCGACGGAGCTGGCCGACGGGGTCGCGGTGACCGGGAACCCGATGTGGCTCGGGCGGCTGCTGACCAACCTCCTCGACAACGCCGAGCGCCACGCCCGCCACCGGGTGACGGTGCGCCTCGTCCTCGACCCGGCGACCGGCCGGGCGGTCCTCGACGTCGCCGACGACGGCCCCGGCGTCCCGCCCGCCGAGCGGGAGAAGGTGTTCGAACGCTTCACCCGGCTCGACGACGCCCGCAGCCGCGACGACGGCGGCACCGGCCTCGGCCTGTCGATCGCCCGCGACATCGCCGCCCTCCACGGCGGCACCCTCGCCATCGAGGACACCTCGGCCGGGTGCACCTTCCGAACCCGCCTCCCGGCCCGCCCCCACCCCGAGGCGCTGAGGCACTGAGGCGCTGAGGCGCTGGGGCACTGAGGCGCTGGGACGTTGAGGCGCTGAGGCGCTGACGAACGGCGGTACCCGGCGCGCGGGGAGCGCCCCGGGCGCGCCCTCCGCGCCACCCGACGCCACCGGCACGCCGCTCGGCGGAGCGGAATTATCACAGGGAGGGACACGATCGGCTGCGGCCGGGTTACAGTGAAAAGGTCGCCCCGGCGTGTGCAAGGCAGTCCGTCAGGAACAGTTCTCTTCACGGGGTTGAGCCACTGCCGCCGGATCGAGTCGGCGCTTTTCGGTCAGTCCAGCACTCCCCGCCACCCCGTTCCGCCGCATTGTCGGCCAGTTGTCGGCCGCCTTTCGGCAGGCGCGGAGGACGCGTGCGCGGGGCAGAGGATCCGAGCGGATCGGCGTCGGAATACCAGGGGAGGGTGGCGCATGCCTTCGGTGTCCTCGTTCTTCACGCAGGCGACCAATTTCGGGAGTTCGGTGTCGGGAGGCGTGGATCCCCGCACCGGCCTGTACAACGTCCGGATCGTGCTGGGCCTGCTGGTCGGGAACCGGAACCTCGGGCCGTCCCTGCCGCTGGCGCTGGGCTATTCGCCGCTCGACGGCACCGACCTCGGGTTCGGGCGGGGCTTCTCACCGGGGCTCACCACCTACGACACCGACAACGCCCTGCTGGCGCTGTCCACGGGGGAGCGGTACAAGGTCGTCGAGACCGACACCGCGGTGCTGCCGCAGCAGAAGAAGCTCGACACGGTCCGCATCGGCAGGGACGAGGACGGCGACTTCTACCGGATCGTGCACAAGTCCGGTGAGGTGGAGATCCTGACCGGGCCGCAGAACGCCTTCGGCCTCAAAGTGCCCACCGTACTGCTCACGCCCGCCGGCCACCGCCTCTCCCTGAGCTGGGACTTCGGCGAGGCACAGCCCCGGCTGCGATCAGTCGCGGACGAGAGCGACACCCTGCTGACCGTGGACCTGGACGACGGGGCCCGGCACGTACTGCATGTGCTGCCCGGTCGCTCCGAGGGCTACGACGTGGAATTCCTGTTCCGCAACGGGCAGTTGTCGACCGTGCGGCACCTCGGGCTCGGCCCGGGCGAGCCGTTGGAGTGGAGCCTCTCCTACGAGCCGATGGGCGAGCAGGGGGAGTGGGGCTCCTGGCTGACCGGGGTGGGCCTGCCGGGCGGGATGTCCGAGACGGCCTCCTACACCGCGAACGGCCACCGCTTCCCGGACAGTTGCGACCTGCCGCCGCTGCCCCGGGTGGTCCGGTTCGCGCAGGAGCCGGGCGGCGGGCAGCCGACGGTCGCGGCGGACTACGACTACACCGCCACCAATTTCGTCGGCGGATTCTCCGGTGCGGGCTACGACGCCGGCTCCGACACCCTGTACGGGGTGCTGACCGGTTACACCTACGGGTCGACGGAGTCCCGGACCTGCGGAGGGGACACCAGGACGTTCACCCGGACCTATAATTCGTACCACCTCCTGACCGAGGAGACGACGACACAGAACGGCTGTTCCCAGCAGGTCGGCACCGATTACTACGCGCGGATCGGCGAGGAATTCGACCAGCAGCCGGCCCAGTTCCAGCTTCCGGCGCGGCGCACGGTCACCTGGACCGATCCGGCGCGGAACACCCGCAGCGACATCACGACCACGGATTTCGACGAGCAGGGAAATCCGCGCAGCCGGACCGGCCCGGACGGCAGCCGGACGGACTGGACGTACTACCCGGCGGGCGGCAGCGGCTCGGACTGCCCGCCCGATCCGCACGGCTTCACCCGCTGGCTGAAGGAGGTCGTCCGGACGCCGCCGGCCACCGAGTTCGACGCGCCCGCCCTCACCACCGCCTACCGGTACGCCCCGTACGCCACCGGGGAGCCGCGACTGGACACCGCGGTACTGAAGT
>NZ_JZWY01000242.1:0-29646 GCF_000966955.1 Streptomyces sp. NRRL S-495 | reverse complement strand
CGCGGTACTGAAGTCCCAGGAGCAACGGCTAGCCGACGGCCGGGAGTTGTCCTCGGTGGACTTCCACTACCGCACCTCGGGCGAGGAGTTCGGCCGCCTCCTCGGCCTGGACGAGACGGAGACGCTCGGCGGGGACGCGGGTCACGGCTTCGTCACCACCGCCTCGACCCACACCTTCGGCTTCGCGGCGGACGGGGAGGCCCTCGCCCAGACCCACACCCTGACCACCGACGACGGGCTCGCGCTGACCCGGGCGGAGCGGCGCTCGCGCTTCACCGGGCGGCTCTGGTCGGCCACCGACACCCAGGGCAACGGGGTGGCGTTGACGTACGACGGGCTGGGCCGGATGCTGACCCGCACCGTCAATCCGGGCACCGCCCACCAGGCGGTGCAGACCCGCGCTTACGAGACGGGCGGCGACGCGCCGTTCCTGGTGACCGCCACCTCCCCGATGATGTCCGCGGACCCGGGCGAGCCGGGCGAGCAGGTCCGGGTGGCCCTCGACGGCGCGGGCCGGCCGGTCCGGCGGGAACGCCGGGCCGTCGACGGTGACGGCGGCTGGTACGTCGTCCAGCGGGTCGGCTACGACGAGCAGGGCCGCACGGCCTCCGTCACGGACCTGGACCATCTGCCCGACGGCAGCGCGGGCGGCGAGCTGACCGAGACCTTCCGTTACGACGACTGGGGCCGGGTGTCGGCCACGGACTCCACCGACGGCTCCACCCGGGTCGGCCGGACCGACCCGGTCGCGCTGACCACCACCACCCAGCTGAAGGGCGGCGGCGGCCCGGTCACCGGCACGGTGGTGACCACCCACAACCTGCGCGGCGAGCCGGTGCGGGTGGAGCGGTTCGACCTGCGCGGGGTCTCGCAGGGTGTGCGGACGCTGGACCGCGACGGCTGGGGCCGGGTGCGCCGGGTGACCGACGAACTCGGCAACAGCACACGCCACGACTACAACCCGCGCGGCCTGCCCACCCTGACCGAACTGCCGGACGGCACCCAGGTCTCGCGCGCCCACGACGTCCGGCAGGACGGCGGCGGCCTCGCCACCGAACTCGCCGTCGGCAAGGCCCGCTACGGCACGCAGACCTTCGACCGGCTGGGCCGGCTGACCGGCACCGCCTCCGGCGGCCGGGAGTGGCACTACGACTACGACCGCGACAGCGACCTCGTCCCGGCCGGGGCCACCATGCCCGACGGGCAGCGGCGCGGCTACACGGCCGTCCCCGAACTGGACAACGTGCTGACCCTGGTCCGGGCGGACCAGGTCACCCAGGAGCTCACCCCGCACCCCGTCACCGGTTTCCCGACCGAGGCGCGGGAGGGCGAGGTCACCGTCACGCGCGACTACTACCCCTCGGGGCTGCCCCGCGCCGAGACCGTCTCCCGCGCCGGTGCGCCCGACACCACCGTGAGCTGGCAGTTCACCCTCGGCGGCGAGGAGGTCGCCTGCACGGGGGTGGACGGCGCCGTCCGGCGGACCTCCCGGGACCGGCTCGGCCGGCTCCAGGAGATCGCCGACCCGGACCTGCGGGTGCTGGAGCTGACCTACGACCCGGCGAGCCGGCTGACCGGCTGGACCGTCGAGGACCTCGGCTCGGGCGCCACCCTGGCCACCGCCCTGACCCTGGACGACCTCGGCCGGGAGGTGGCACGCGAGTTCACTTGGGCCCCGGGGGCGACCGGCGCCACCGAGGTCTGGAAGCAGACCCAGGAGTGGCAGGACAACGACCTCCTCAGCGCCAGGACGCTCCACCGGGGCTCCGCGCTCGTCCGCCGGGAGACGTTCGGCTACGACAGCCGCAACCGGCTCACCGACTACACCTGCCAGGGGCCCGTCCCGCCGCAGGACGAACTCGGCCGCGGGATCGCCGCGCAGAGCTTCCGCCACGACGGCTGGAGCAACCTCACCGACTGCCGGACCGACTTCGCCGACGGCGGCTCCGAGACGGCCACGTACCACTACGACAATCCCCAGGACCCCTGCCAGTTGACCGGGATCAGCCGCACCGGCCCCGCCGGTGACCTCCAACTCGCCTACGACGCGGCCGGCCGGCTGACCACCGACGAGGCCGGGCGCGCGCTCCGCTACGACCCGCTCGGCCGGCTGGCCGCCACCGAGGGCGCGGGCAGCTACGGGTACGACCCGTTCGACCGGCTGCTGACCCGCACCGCGCCGGACGGCGGCACCGGCGTGCTGTCCTACCGCGGCGAGACCCTCGCCACCGTCACCGAGGACGACCGCGCCGCCCGCCTGCTGCACCTCGGCGACCGACCCGTGGCCCAGCACGGCCCGGGCGGACAGCCGGCGACCCGCCTGCTGGGGGCGGACGGCACCGGGACCGTGCGGGTGTCGGCGTCCACGGACGAGCCGGACCAGTACGCCTACACCCCCTACGGGCTGCGCCCGGCGCAGGCCGGCGACGGCATCCTCGGCTTCACCGGCCGGCCCGTCGACCCGGTGACCGGCTGCTACCACCTCGGCAACGGCGCCCGCGACTACCACCCGGAGCTCCGGCGCTTCGCCACCCCCGACCCGCTCAGCCCCTTCGGCGCCGGCGGCGTCAACCCCTACGCGTACTGCGCCGGAGACCCCGTCAACCGGGTCGACCCCTCCGGCCACCTCAGCTGGGCGGCCTGGCTCGGCATCGGCCTCGGGGTCGCGGGCCTCGCCCTCACCGTCGTCACCGGCGGGCTGGCCGTCGTGGCGGCGGGCGGTGTCCTCGCCGCCCTCGCCGCCGCCTCCACCACCACCCTGGTCGTGGGCGCCCTGGGTGTCGCCTCCGATGTCACCGCCATCGTCGGCGGTGCCCTGGAGAAGGCCTCGCCCAGGGCCTCCTCGATCCTGGGCTGGGTCTCGCTGGGCACCGGCCTGGCCGGCCTGGCCGAGGGCGGCGCCACCCTCGCCCGCACCGCCTCCGGGATCGGCGCCCGCGCCCCGGAGGCCGCCGGGGACGCCGCCCACGGGCTCGGCGGCGGCAACTTCCGCGGCCTGGAGGACTATCCGACGCTGGTGGACGCCCCGGACGGCGGGCCGATGGTCGTCCGGGTGCCCGAGGTCATGCACGGCCGGTACGACCGGGAGCGGTACTTCACCCGCACCCCCAACCCGAGCCACCGCAACGCGGTCTGGACGAGTGTCTACCGGGCCACCCCGGACATGGTCGAGGCCACCGCCAGGGAGGCCCGGGGGCTGCCCGACGTACGGGAGATCCACATCCTGTCGGGGACGCACGGCACCCGGACCGGCGAGCGCGGCCCCGGTGAGATCGACCGGCGGATCCTCCGGGAGGACCGGGACCTCGCGGACACCATGAACGCGGAGGACCCGCAGGTCCTGGTGACGGCCCACAACCTGCCCAGGATGCGGCGCGGCGCGCTGCGGGCGGTCCTGGAGCGGCCGAACGCCGAGATCATCGCCGCCTTCTGCTACAGCCGCAACGACCGGGCCCTGCGGGAGATCCTGGGGCTGCACCCCACCGTCTCGTTCACCAAGCGATAGGGCGCGACCCGAAAGGCCGCGCCCCGGGCGAACCCCTCGCGGCGCACCGTCATACCGAGAAGCGGAGGAGACCGCAGATGACCCAATGGGCAGGAGTGTCCAAGCTCTCGCTGATGCTGGAGACCGGAGGTCCGGGCGCCGAGATCTACGCGAACGGCCGGAACCAGGTCGCGGTGACCATCAGCGTCAAACCCACCGACGAGAACGGCGGCACCTACTACGGGGACATCTCCTGGCCGAACCGGGTGAACCTCGTCGACTACGTCAGCGGTGCGAAGCTCGACTGGCAGGGCCGCGAAGGCTGGTGCTTCACCGACCGGGAGGACCGCTACTTCCACCACGTCCCCGGCGGGGGCAGCCGGGCCGCCGCCGAGCCCGAACTCGCGGCCGACGGAATGCAGAAGTTCACCTTCTACGTCACCTGCTGGCCGGGCGCGGACCGGAAGTCGATCTCGGCCTGGGTCGAGACGGACACCGGGAAGGTGTACACGACCACGGCCGGATCGGGCTCCTTCGAGGGCAAGGTCACGCTCGACCCGCTGGTGGCCCTGACCCACCGGCGCTCGGGCGTCAACTGGGAGTACTCCAGGACGGCCACCAGGTACGAGAACGACACCAAGTACGTGACCACTGAAGCCTGGAACTACTACCTGTCGCTGGACTCCACGGACAACTACTTCGTCACCTTCTCGGTCTCGGGCTACTGGAGCGACCCCGGCTACGAGGGCTTCTTCGCCTGCGACATCAAGCCCGACAGCCGCCACAAGAACCTCTACGGCTCCTACGTCTGGTACCAGGAGCCGCACGGCAGTTCGTACGACGGGGACGGCGGCTACGGCGGGCTGGTCGTCAACTTCCCCGACGGCAACAAGTGGTGGGACTACGCGCGGATCTACGACCGGCCGTACCCCGAGCAGTACCTGTGCTTCACCTGGGTGCACGCCACCACGGGAGGGGACGGCTGGCACATTCCCAACGGGCCGATCAACACCTGGCGGGTGTACTTCAGCCCGGTGATCACCGCGTGGGACCGGTACGGCAACACCGGCAAGTTCAGTATCGACGGATCGGGCGTGGACAGCGGGATCGAGCTCGCCGACTACTCGTAGCACCTGGCGGCATGTGCGGGGGAGGCCGGGTGGTGGCCGGCCTGCCGGACGTCCGGCAGGCCGGCCACCGGGTCAGACGGGGTCCACCCGCGCCGGGGTACGGATGGCGAGACCGAACGGGCGCAGCAGCTCCCAGCCCCGCGACTCGTACCAGGACCGGTCGAAGCCGGTGACCGGGGGGACGTGCAGGGTGCCGCTCTGGAGGCCCTGCGCGAGGGTGCGCCACAGCTCGTCGATCAGGGAGCAGTGCCGCACCGCCTCGGCCAGCTCGGTGGTGGTGAACGGCGGGCCCTCCATCCGGACCAGCCGGATGTCGTAGCAGCCGCGGTAGCCGTGGCCGAAGACGGTGAACGGCGGGTGCCAGACCTGGGCGCCGGGTGCGCGGATCGTGTACCGCACCCGGGAGGCGACGTGGCCGCCGTGGTGGTGCTCGGCGTGCTCCGCGATGTCGGGCACCTGCGGCGGGAAGAAGTAGTGCCGCTTCTCCGGGATCTCCGCCCGGTCGTACTCGCCGGGGGCGAAGTGCCAGCGGTTGTACATCATCCGCTGGGCGGACCGCCACAGGATCGGCGCGGTCTCGTCGCCGACCTCGGCCATCCGGGTCGGGTGCGGCAGGCAGCAGCAGAAGAAGTCGCCCTTCTTCAGCGCCAGGACGCCGTCGGGGCTGCCGGGCCGGACGCCGCGCAGCCCGGACAGGTCGCGCACCGAACTGCTCATGCCGTAGTCGGCGTCGGTGGCCACGATCGACGACAGCACGACGGCCGCCAGCAGTTCGCCGACCGCGCCCTGTGCGGGGGGTGCCGGGCCGGGGTCGGCCTCGGCGATCGCGTCCAGTGCGACGGCCGCCAGGGTCATCGCCCGCAGGTCCGCCCGGACGTCGCCGGTGGGGTCCACCCCGAGGTTCAGCCGGCCGTGCCGGGCGACCAGCTCCGGCATCGTCTCCGGGTCGCGGGGCAGCGGGAAGTCGAGCAGCCGCTCGTTCTTCACGAAGGTCAGCCCGTTGATCCGGCGGTAACGCATCAGCTCCGAACGGTCGACGTCGTGCATCAACTCCCTTACCACTTGTGCCAGTTCGAGGAGCGGTAGGCCGGCCGCGCCGCCCGGTCCGCGGTCCAGTGCGGCGCAGTACTGGGCGTGCCGGTCGAGCAGGAACTCGCGCAGGCCGGTGGCGGAGAGCTGGAGGCCGTTGAACTCCTCGAAGCGCACCGAACGGCCGCTGACGAACAGGCAGTAGGCGAGGACCACGAACAGCCGGTCGGCCGGCCGCCAGTCGTCGACCGGGGAGGTCCGGAGGCCGGTCAGCAGGCCCTGCCGGGTGAGGGTGTTGGTGCCCGCGTCGGACTTCGAGAAGACGTCCCGGCCGATCAGGATGTAGACGCTCTCGACCCGTTCGACCCAGTCGGCGAGCCGGGCGAGCCGGTCGTCCAGCTCGCCGTTCTTCTCCCAGGTGCGCAGGATGGTGTCGGCCTCGTGCCGGTCGGCCGCCTCCCGGGCCTCGACCACCCGGGTCTCCTCGGCCACCGCGTCGAGCACCTCGGCCGGGACCCGCAGGCCGCCGACGGGCTCGGCCTCGGGGCCGGGCGGTTCGCCGGGCGCCCAGAGCGACAGGCCGGCCAGCGGCGAGCGGGTGAGCGTGACCGTGGCCGGGCCGGCCGGGCCCGGATCCCGTTTCGCGTCCGGGTCCGCGTCCGGGGCCGCCGCGAGGAACTCCACGTCGCCCCGGCCGAGGACGTGCTGCACCAGCAGCGATTCCCAGGTGGTCAGCCGGGAGCAGGCGAGGCGCAGGGATATCCGCCCGTTCCTGGTGAGTTCCGCGAGCAGCAGCGCGGTGGCACCGGCGCCGGCAGCGGAGCCGGCGGCGGTCGCGCCGTCGGCGGCCCGGGGGATCATGACCGCGCTCCCGGTGCGCACGGCACGGCAGGGGCGTCGGTGGATGGGCTGGTCCCGCCGGCCTCGGCAGGGGCGCCGAGGCCGCGCGGGCACACGAGGATCGTGCAGATGACTCCAATTGTCGCCATGGTCCTGACTTTCCATCGGAAGTGACAGGTCGAAAGGTGCGAGAGGGAAGGAGAGGGAACGAGAGGTGCACTGTGCTGGCCGGCGGGGGTGGTGCGGGCCGCTACTGGGCGGCCGAGGACTCGGCGGCCCGAGCAGACGCCCCGGGCGCCGTCCCGCCGACCGGCCCGGGCCCGGCCGAGACCATCGGCAGCCGGGCGCAGAGGGCCAACGAGAGCAGGGCGCACCCGAGGGCGACCCCGGTCTGCGCGCCCAGGCCGAGACCGGCCGCCAGACCGCCGACCATGGCCCCGGCCGGATAGCCGGCCATGTTGAGACTGGCGGAGACGGCGAGGGTCGCGGTCGCCCCGGTGTCGGGCAGCAGCCGCTGCCGGAGGCTGAGCAGCCCGACGTCCATGGGCCCCACCGCCACCCCGAGCAGCACGAACATCGCGGCCAGCCAGAACACGGCGGAGTGCAGGAACAGCCCCGCCAGGCCGAGCGCCGTCAGGGCGGCGCCGATGATCAGGAACCTGCGCTCCGCGCCGTCGGCGATCCGGTGCCCGGCGGCCAGCGAGGACGCGATCCCCAGCGCCCCCGCGATCGACCAGCTGGTGCCGGTCCAGGAGGGGGCGGCCCCGAACCCGGCCGAGACCAGCTGGGGCAGTGCGACCACGAGGACGCCGACCGCGACCTGGTACAGGAAGTACACCCCGGTCAGCCCGCGCAGCACCGGGTGGACCAGGATCCCGCGCACGGCCTCGACGGCACTGCGCAGACCGACCTCGCCGCCGGCCTCCGGGGTGGTGCGCCCCGAGGCGGCCGCGACCAGCGCCGCGGCCAGATAGGCCGCGCCGACCACCGCCACGCTGTGCCGCCCGCCGAACACCGTGACCGCGATCCCGGCCAGGGCGGGTCCGGCCATCGCGGCCAGACCCGAGATCATCGAATCGAGGCCGTTGGCCGCCCCGCGCAGTTGCGCGGGCAGCGAGAGCGCGACGTAGCTGCGGAAGGCGACATTGCCGAAGGCGCTGGTCAGCGAGGACAGCAGGGCCAGCCCCCACAGGGTCCAGATGCCGCCGCCGCCGGCCGATGCGCCGAAGGCGATGCCGAGCGTGGCGGCCGCCTTGATCAGATAGTCGGCCGCCATCCACGCGGTGACATTGCGGCCCTGGAGGAAGCCGCCGCTCAGCGGGCTGAGCAGCAGACCCGGCAGGGTCGCCAGCAGGACGGCCAGGCCGGCCGCCGCGGGGCGGTGCAGGTCCTGCACCACGAAGATCACCACGGTGACGTCGAACATCACCTGGGCGAACCGGCCGACCGCCGTCGACAGGGCGAGCTGGGCACAGATCCGGTCCGCCAGGACCTTGCGGTAGCTCACGCCGGCGCCGCCTCCTCCACCGTCCGGGCCAGCAGCCGGCCCACCGCCTCCGGGTCGTCCAGCCACGGCACGTGCCCGGCGCCGGGCACCGTCCGGGCCGTGCCGTCCGGCAGCGCCGCGGCCAGCTCGTGCGCCGACGGGGCGCCGGCCCACGGGTCCCGCTCGCCGTTGACGACCAGGACCGGTGCGCCGACCCGCGCGGCCGTCGCCGCGAGGTCCTCCTCGGGCACCCGCCCGGAGAGCACGGCGCGCACGGCGTGGAGGTCCCAACTGCGGGCGCAGGCGGCCAGGAAGCCGCGCTGGGGCGGTCCGAGGGCGGGGAAGGTGAGGGCCAGGTCGGCGAGCAGGAGCTCGCGCAGCTCGTCGTCCTCGGCCGGTGCCCGGTCGGGCGCGGTCGCCCGGGCCCGGCGCGCGGTCTCCCGCAGCGGGCCGTCGAGCGCGTCGAGGCGCTCCCGCAGCAGCTCGGGATGGTCGGTGCGGTCCCGCAGTTGGGCGGCGAGCAGCACGACCGCGCGGACCCGACCGGGGCTCCGGGCCGCGGCGCGCAGGGCCGGGCGGGCACCGGCCGAGTGGGCGAGCAGGACGGCCGGCCCCTCGGCGGCGGCCGTGTCGAGCAGCCGGAGCAGGCGGTCGGTCTGGACGGCGAACGGGTCGCCGCCCGGCCCGCAGTCGCCCGCCCCGACCAGGCGCCGGCAGCCGGGCGGAAGCGGGAGCCCGGCGAGGGTCTCGCCGCCGAGGCCGGGCCCGCCGGGCGCGAGCACGACGGTCGGCGGGCTCATGTGCTCCCCCCGGCCGGGCCGTTGTCCGCGCTGGTGCCGTCATCGATGCTGCCGTCACCGGTGGCCTCGTCGGCGAGTTCGGCGACCAGCCGCTCCGCCGCCGGGTCCAGGCCCCGGATCCACAGGGCCTGCCGGTGGGCGACACAGCCGCGCAGGTTCTTCGCCTCGTCCGCCGCCGGACCGTCCGCCCCCGCGTGGTAGCCGTGGGCGGCGGCGTGCTCGACCAGGTGGTAGTAGGCGAGTTCGAAGTAGACGGGCAGCCCGGAGATCTGCTCGTAGTCGAAGCCGGGGAACAGCGCGTACACCCGCCCGGCGTAGGTGCTGGACACCACGCAGCCGAGGATCCGCCCGTCCCGCTCGGCCAGGTGGGCCTCGGCCCGGCCGTCCTCGATCCCGGTCAGCGCCGCGACCCAGTCGGCGTAGCGGTCGAGGTCGACCCGGCCGCCGTGCCGGGTCACGTTCTCCTCCGCCAGCTCCACCAGCGGCCGGGCCAGCTCCCGGGTGAGCGGCACCGTCCGGCAGGTGATGCCCGCCTCCCGGACCCGGCGTCGCTCGCTGCGCACCGAGACCCGGCGCTTGCTGGTCATCCGGTCCAGGTAGTCGTCGAAGCCGGTCCACGGCCCCTCCAGCGCCCACCGGGGCGTCAGCGGGAAGCGCCGGTAGCCGCGCTCGGCGAGGAGGGCGACCAGGTCCCGCTCCCGCTCGTCCACGCTGGGCCAGCAGACCGAGGCGGCGCCCTCCGAACGCCCCCACTCCGCCAAGGAGTCGACCACGGCGGCGAGTTCGGCCGGTGCGGCGCCGCCGGGACGGTGCGCGACCCGGCTGTCGTACCAGCCGCCGGCCAGCAGGGTCGGGAACAGCGTCGCCCCGCGCGGCTCGGGGATCTCCAGCAGGACGTCCGGGCGGCACAGGTCCTCGGTGCACTCGTGCCCGAAGAGCCAGCCGGCGGTGCCCGCGACCGCCGTGCCGTCGCGGTCGACCAGGGCGGCCCGGGCGTCGCGCAGGCCGCCGCCGTAGGTGCCGGGCCCGACCTCCATCCAGCCGGGCAGCAGGAAGAGGTCCCGCTCGCCCAGCAGCGGCAGCCAGGACCGGGCGGGGACGTCCTCGATCCTCAACAGCCTGGCCCGGACGGTGCTTTCGGATCGCAGGGCGGTCACGGCGCCTCCTCCGGGTCGCGACGGCCCGCCGGGGCGCCGTCCACCTGGCCGGCCCGCAGCGGGAGTTCCTGCGGCACGCCGGCGGCGGCGGCCAGGGCCGGCGCCATCCGCCGGTTCCACTCCCCGGCCAGCTCCGCCGCCGGTGCGCCGACGGAGGACCGCACCGACCCCGGGCAACTCCCGGCGCCGCAGCGGCAGTCGAACTCCCACAGGCTCGTCCCACGGCTCGTCGTAGCGGAAGGTGCGGTAGTCGCCGGTCACCTCCTCGCCGGCCCGGATGTCGCGGACGGCGAGGCCCCCGGCGAGGCCGTGGTCCAGGACGGTGGCCTCGCAGGAGTGGTTGAGCAGGTGCGCGCCCCGGCAGGGGAGCAGCAGGCTCCGGTCGGCCAGCCGGTAGCCGAACTCGTCCAGCCAGTCGACGACCCGGGGCGAGAGGGTGAGCTGTTCGGCGGCGTCCCAGGTCCGGCACTGCGGGCACGGCCCCCACAGCACCGTGCCCATCGGGATGTCGCGCAGCGCGACGAGGCCGGTCCCCGCGACCGTGCTGAAGCCGGGATGGAGGGCGGAGTGCAGCATCAGCCGATCCCCAGGATCTGCTCCAGCTGCCGCTCGACCTCGGCGACGGCCCCGTCGTCCCGGCCCACCACCAGGTAGCGCCACTTGCCGTCCACGGAGCGGGTGTCCGCCGTCAGCACGGCCCGGGCGTCGGCCGCGGGGTCGGCGAGTCCGGCCGAGGCCAGCTTCGCGGCCGCGCCCGCGAAGTCCAGTCCGTCCGGGCCGATCCTGACGTCCGCCCGCCAGTGCACCGGGGAGTCCCCCGGCCGCAGCCGGCGCGCCAGCTCCTCCAGGTAAGTGCCGCCGGTGCGGCGGACGTTGGCCTCGGTGACGACGTAACCGCCGTCGTACACACCGCAGTCGACGTCGTAGATGCCCCGGTAGCCCTGTCCGTGCAGCCAGCCGCCGATGGCCTCGGCCGCGCCGCGCAACTGCTCGTGGTGGGGGCCCTCGGCGGCCGGGGTCACCATGCCGGTCCAGGCGTTGTTCACGGTGCGCTGGTCGCAGCTGTAGAAGTGGGTGGCGCCCCGGTCGTCGATCTCCAGTTCCATGCTCGGCGTCGCCGTGAACGGCAGGAACTCCTCGTACACCCAGCCGCAGTCGCGCGTGGGCTGCCCGGCCACGGCGTCCAGGACCTGCTGTTCGACCGACTCCGGCCCGTTCGCCCGGATCACGGTGTTGCCGAAGCCGTTGGAGCCCCGGTTGGTCTTGATGATCGCGCCCGGCCGCTCGGCCAGGAACTCCACCAGGGCGGCGGCCAGTTCGGCGGCGGTCTCGGCGAAGCCGCCGTCCGCGACCGGCAGCCCCAGACCGACGGCGGTCCGGCGGAAGCCGTCCTTGGTGTTGATCAGGCGCAGCGCGTCGAGGGTGCCGTCCTCCGGCAGCCGGGTGTACGGCAGTACCCGCACCCCGGTGCGGCGGCCGAACTCCAGCACCGGCCCGTCCAGTACGAAGGGCTTCAACTCGGGGCGCTCGGCGATCCGTGCGGTAGCGCCGAGGTCGGCGGCGACCTCCAGCGCGTGCACCCCGCGGACCTCCGGCGGGGCGACGATCTCGACCCGGTCCACGTCCAGGCCGACCACCTCGGCCACGTAGTCGCGGAAGGCCGGGGTGCACGGCGCCAGCATCACCACGCAGTCGCCCGGCCGCGCCTGCCAGAGCTTGCGCGGGGTCGCGGCGGCCATCGCCCGGCGGTAGGCGTCCGTCGGCTGCTCGGCCATGATCTCGCTGACGATGTTGGCCAGAATCGTGCGGCTCGGTTGCTCGTTCACTCAGTTCGCCTTCCGCTTCGCTGTGAACAGGGCGTGCCCCGCGTACATCCAGACCACGTCGACCTCGACGAAACCCGCCTCGCGCAGCCAGTCCAGGTGCTCGGCCACCGAGGACGGCTTGTCGACCGGGTCCGGGCCGGGCAGCCGGTAGTGGTTCCACTCGGTCCGCTCGAACGCGACGGCCGCCTCGTCGTCGCCGAACTGCTCCTCGGAGGCGCGCCGCACCGCCTCCTCCCAGTGGTCGCCCGCCAGCGTGCGGGCGGTGGCACCGGCGGGCTCCACCAGGTCGGCCATGACGAAGACGCCGCCCGGCGCGAGCATCGCGTGGATGTCCCGGTACAGCACCCGCTTGCCCTCGCCGTCGAGGTGGTGGACCGCCAGCGAGGTCATCACGCCGCCGTAGACGCCGGTGCGCCACAGCCGGTCCTCGATGTCCGCCTCGATGCTGTCGTGCCGGTCGGCGAACGGCTCCAGCCGCTTCGCGGTCAGGGCCAGCATCTCGGGGGAGCGGTCCAGCACGGTGACCCTGGCCTGCGGGTCCCGGCTCAGGTACTCCTCGGACAGGCGCCCCTCGCCGCAGCACAGGTCGAGGACGTGGGGGACGGGGATGCCGGCCAGCAGGTCGCAGACCGCGGCGGTCTGCTCGGCCCGGCGCGGGACGAAGGCGTCCCCGTACTTGCTGAACACCTCGGTGTCCGAGAGCTGCCAGGTGTCCGCGGGGGACGTGTCGGTCATGATGCCTCCATCGGTTCGAGCATCAGTTCGAGAATCCGCTGTGCGCACAGCCATTGGGCGAGCCGCCCGCACTCCCGCGGCACCTCGTGCGCCGCGGGACGGTTCGTGAGTACCGCGTCCAGCCAGCCGCGCGGGACCGGGCCGTCGGCGAACTCCGCGGCCCGGCCCAGTGCCGCCACGGTCAGCCGCCCCGGCCCGGCGGGCGCCCACAGCACCGGAGCGGTCGACTCGCGGCGGACGGAGCGCGGCGTGGTGCCGGGCCCGTCGGGCGGGGCCGGCCGCATGCCGAGCGCGGTCAGCCGCGCGAGCAGGGCGGCGTCGTCCCCGGTGGACCGGACGTGCTCCCGGTAGTCGGCCAGCCAGTCGGCCGGGACCTCGCTGTGCAGCCGGTCGCCCCACAGCGGGAGGAGCTTCGCCTCGACGTCCAGGGTCCGGGTGTACGAGGCGATGTTCAGCGCGAGGGACGGCTCGTGGGTCTCGCCCACGTGCCAGATGCCGCTGCGCCAGAAGAAGCCGCCGCCGGTGGTGGCGGTGAGGGCGTGGCCGTGCTCCACCACCGAGCGGCGGTCGAGGTCCGGCAGGTACTCCTCCGGGAGTTCGGACTCGGGCTCGACGTCCTCGCGCAGCGCCGTCCCGGCCGGCACCCAGTCGGTGCCCCGCCAGAAGTGCATGCTCTTGCGGCCCGCCAGGACGAGGTGGAGGTTGGTGCAGCCCTCCCGGTGGATGCCGCCCGGGGTGTTCCGGTAGGCGCCGTGGAACACCTCGACCTCGACATGGCCGGGCGGCAGCCCGAGGCGCCAGAGGTGGGGCGCCAGCAGCTCGACGACGGTGCGGAACAGCGTCCGGTCGTGCTCCTGCACGGCGCGGGCGTAGACGAAGCGGTCGTCGTCCGGGCCGAAGGTGTGCTGGCGGTCCAGCCAGGCGGCCGGTCCGGCGGCGTCCGCGTCGGTGGTCGGCCAGGCGTCCCGGTCCACCACCGGCTCCCCGTTGACGTGCAGCTTCACCTGGTCGCCGAGCCGGCCGGCCGCCTCGGCGGCGAAGGTGCGGGTCAGCGCCGACCAGGCCAGGCCGGCGGTCAGCTCGGGGGCGGACCAGGTGAGTGCGGAGGTGACGCCCCCGGGGTCGGCGAAGGCGACGGCGCCGGGGCTGCGGGCGGGCGCGGACCGGGACGCGAGGTCCTCAGTCATGGGTCGGGTCCTCCTCCGTGGCGGTGGCGGTGGCCGTGGCGTTGGCCGTGGTCGGTGCTGTCGGTGCCGCCGGTGCCGCCGGTGCTTCCGGCGCCGCGACGCGCGGCGGGTAGTGGTGGCGCTCGCCCCACGGGTCGGTGACGACATGGGTTTCGCTCCCACCGCTTCCGGTCTCCTCGCCGGGCTCCAGGTACGAGGGGCCGATCGGCACCTTCCCGTGGCCGCCGGGGATGTCGAGCACATAGGTGGGCTGGCAGGTGCCGGAGACCCTCCCGCGCAGTCGCCGGACCAGCTCCTGGCCCTCGGCGACGGTGGTGCGGAAGTGCCCGGTGCCCTGGGCGAGGTCGCCGTGGTGCAGGTAGTAGGGCTTCACCCGGTTGGCCACCAGGGTCCGGAACAGCCCCTCCAGCGCCTCCGGGGTGTCGTTCACCCCGCGCAGCAGCACGGTCTGGCTGAGCAGCGGGACGCCGCCCCGGTTCAGCCGCCGCAGCGCGCCGCGCGCCGCCTCGCCGATCTCCTGGCTGTGATTGGTGTGGACCACCACCCAGACGGGGGTCTCGGTGGCGAGCGCGTCCACCAGCTCGTCGGTGACGCGCTCGGGGTCGACCACCGGCACCCGGGTGTGGAAGCGGATCACCTTCACATGCTCGATCGCGTCCAGCGCCGCCATGATCGGGCGGAGCTTGGTGGGCGCGATGATCAGCGGATCGCCGCCGGTGAAGATGACTTCCCACACCTCCTCGTGGGCCCGGATGTAGTCGAGGGCCGCCTCCAGCTCCGCCTGGCCGAGCATCCCTTCGCCCGGGCCGACCACCTCGCGGCGGAAGCAGAAGCGGCAGTACACCGGGCACAGGTGCATCGGCTTGAGCAGCAGCCGGTCCGGGTAGCGGTGGGTGATCCCCTTGACCGGGGTGAAGGGGTCGTCGCCGATCGGGTCGGCGCGCTCCTCCGCGGTGATGAGGAGCTCGGCCCCGGTGGGGACGAACTGTCTGGCGACCGGATCGTCGACGTGCGCGATCTGCTCCTGCATCACCCCGGTGATGCTCACGGCGTACCGCTTCGCGACATCGCGAATCTCCGGCAGGCTCTCCTCGTCGATGAGGCCGTTCTCCAACAAGGACTCGGTGGTCCTGATTGTGCGGGGACGATTACGCATGGCTCCGCCTGTCCTGTGCGGTTTCATGGATTCAATGCCAGCGCCCGTATCAATGACCGGCTGTTATCAATGACATGTTCTTCTCGACGCACATTTCGGTGCGCTTTTACTGTCCGGTATTTCAGCGTGCCGTCCGGACGAGTGCCCGCCCGGGGCGGAGTCGTTCGTCCGGGTCCTCGGGCTGTCTCGTCACCGTGGTGGCGAGCGCGAGATCGCGGTCGGGCTCGTACGCCATGACCACGCCCCAGCTGCCGCAGTGGCCCCACCACCGCCCGGACCCCAGCGGGATCCGGTAGATCCCCATGCCGCGCCCCTCCGCGCCACGCGCCGCGACGGGCGCCAGCATGGTCGCGAGCGTGGTGGGCCGCTCGAAGACCCCGCCCCGGAACAACGCCCGGACGAACGCGGTCAGATCGGACATGGTGGAGACCAGTCCGCCGCCGCCCCAGAGGTCGCAGGACGGATCGACGGTCAGCAGGTCGGTGCCGGAGACGTACTGGTGGGCGCGGTCCGTGCCGGCCTCGGGGGTGGGCTCCAGCGACTCCAGGTGGACGGAGTCGAGACCCAGCCCCCGGAGCGGCAGCAGCTCGCGGTAGGCGGCGGCCAGTGGCCGCCCGGTGATGCGTTCGAGCACCTCGCCGAGGATCACGTAGCCGGTGTCGGAGTAGTGGAACTCCGCACCGGGGGAGGCGAGTCGGTGTCCGTGCTCGACCGCCCAGCGCACCTGCTCCAGACGGTTCCACCGGTGGCCGGGATCGGCGAACGCCTCCGCGTCGTAGGCGGGATCGCCTCCCCAGTCGTACAGGCCGGCCGTGTGCTGGAGCAGCTGGCGCACGGTCATCCGCGCCGGTTCGTAGCCGCCCTCGGCGAGGGCCCCGAGGACTGCCTCGGACGCCAGCGCCGAGACCGGTTCCTCCAGTCGCAGGTCACCGCGCTCCACCAGCCGCAGCACCGCGGCCGCGGTGAAGGTCTTGGTGACCGAGGCCACCCGTACCGCCGCCGTCGGACGCAGTTCGCGCCCGGTGTCGGCATCCGCGACGCCGCTCGCCCCGGCCCAGTGCCAGTCCTCGCCGCGCAGGGCGGCCAGGACGCCGGGCTGGCGGGGGGTCGCGGCGTGGCCGGCGCGGAGCGCCTCCGCGAGGCCGCGGGGCACCGCCGGCCGGGTCGGCCCGCGGGCCGCACGGTCGGAACGATTACTTCCGTTTGATCGCACACTCCTCACCCCCATGCCCGGTGTGAAAGTCCCACCCCCGTGGACGTGCTCGCCGATGCGGCAACAACGATCAAGGGCATCCGGAGTTCGACGCTCTGTGTCCGGATCACCCAGCCGCAATACTCGCATCCCGACTCTGCCATGACAACAGTGCGTAGGGGCCCCTTTTCATGACCGATCCCGAGCTGTGCATTTTGCCGATGAATGCCGGATGAAGGGGGATTCCTTTACCGTCACCGGCCGGGTGGCGAGGCCCTTCGGACGGACCACGCCGCCCGTGCGACCGGAGGAGGGCCGTGGGCGCGGCTGCCGCCGCCGGCGCTCGCGAGGTCGCCCGGGTTCACTCCTTCGGGTGGAGCCGACCGGTCGTCAGTTTGCGCCCGCCGTCCCGGAACATGATTCGCCCGAACGGTGCCCGCCACGGGCACCCTGCCGATCAGAGAAGGGCGCTTCGTATGACTACCGCAGGTGGAGAGCCGACCCCGTCGGTCACCGACGCGACACTCACCGACATCGCCACCCAGGGCATCTGGCGCGGTGCGAGCCTCGACATCAACCCGTCCGTGCTCGCCGTCGCCAGGGCGCTCCTCGCGGCCGTCCAGGGAGCCGGGGCGGACGCCGCGCTCCCCGAGGAACTGCGGGAGCTGGCCGCGGGCGTACGGCAGCGTGCCGAGGTCACTCTCCCCCGCATCACCACGCCGGACGGCGTCAGCCTCTCGGCGTTCTCGATCAAGCAGGGCGGTTCCGAGTCGCGGCCGGTCGTGATCGTGCCCGCCGGCTGGAATCCCTACGGCTGGCTGCCCTTCGTCTTCGGGTACCTCTCGCTGGCGGCGCGCGGCTACCACGTGCTGGCCTACACCCCGCGGGGCATCGGCACGCCGGGCCTGGTGTCCACCTCCGAGGGGTTCATCGACGTCGCCGGTCCGGTCGACCGGGCGGACGGATCGCTCGTGATCGACTACGCGGAGGAGCACCTCGCCCCGGGCAAGGTCGGCTTCCTGGGCCTGTCCTACGGCTCGGGGATCAGCCAGCTGGTCGCCGCGCACGACCCGCGCAAGCGGGTCGCCGCCGTGGCCGCGCTGAGCACCTGGGGGAACCTCGCCACCAGCCTTTACGACCACGGCACCCGGCACCTGGAGGCCGTGCGCCTGCTGGTCGGGTTCACCGGGGGCGAGGAGCACGAGAAGTTCGACGAGCCGACGCGGCAGATCCTCCAGGACTTCCGGGACGGGCAGAACCTCGACCGCGTGGTGGAGTGGGGCACCAAGCGCTCCCCGGAGACCTACGTCGGCCTCACCAACGAGCGCGGGATCCCGACCTACTACTCGAACACCTGGCACGAGGGCCTGTTCCCGGTCGGCGAGGCGATCGACACCTTCGAGAAGCTCACCGTCCCGAAGCACCTCAACCTGTGGATCGGCGACCACGGGGCCCCGGAGGGCACCGGCATCAGCGGCGTGCCGACCGGACTGCCCTTCCCCGGCCTGCTGACGCCGATCCGGGAGGCGTACGCCTGGCTGGACCACCACCTGCTCGGCGCGGCCAACGAGGTGCCGGACTGGCCCGTGGTCAACAGCCAGGTCATGTTCACCTACAAGACCGCGCCGGTCATCGGCGGCGGCCGGCTGATCACCACCCCGGCGCGGCGCGAACCGCTCGATTCCTGGGCCGATGCCACGGTCAGCAGCGAGGCCTGGTACCTGGGCGGCAACGGCGGCAGCAGCGACGGCACCCTGTCCGACAAGCCCTCGACGGGCTGGAGCCGGGCCTTCACCGCGGGCCACGAGACCGCCGCCACGGCGATGGACGAGATCATGGCCACCGGCCAGAAGGAGTGGTTCGGCACCCCGAAGGAGTACCGGCCGGCGGCCTTCGAGCGGGACCGGCTGCTGCTGTGGTCCACCGAGGCGCTGGCGGGCGGCCGCCGGATCCGCGGCTCCGCCGGGATCAGGCTCGCCGTCCGGGTGGAGGCTGGCGACGCCGCGACCCTGGTCGCCTACCTCTTCGACGTGGCCCCGGACGGCAGCGCCCGGATCATCACCCACGAGCCCTTCACCGCCACGGGTCTGACCGCCGGCACCGAGCGGACCCTCGACTGGAAGCTCCAGCCGGCCGCCTACGACCTGCCCGACGGCCACCGTCTCGCTCTGGTCGTCAACAGCCGCGACAAGCTCTACGCCTTCACGGGCGTGCCGGACAGCACCACCACGATCACCTCCCCGGCCCAGGGGGAGGCCGTCCTGGAGCTGCCGCTCGGCTGAGCCCCGCCGCCCGTGCGCGACGGGCTGCGGCGGCCCGAGCAGCCCGCGCGGTGCGGGTGCCACGGGCCGCCGGACAGGGGTGTCGCGGCCGGATCCCGTCGGCCGCGACACCCCCTGGCCTCAGCAGGTCGCGCCGGGCCGCACCGGGGTCAGGGCCATCAGATATCCGTCCACGGCGCCGTCGATGCAGGCGTTGCCGCGCCCGTACGCGGTGTGGCCCGCACCCCTGAGCGTGAGCAGCATCCCGCCCGGCAGCTGGGCGGCCAGGCTCTGCGCGTCCTCGTACGGGGTGGCCGGGTCGCCGGTGGTGCCGACGACCAGGACGGGCGGCAGGCCCGCCGCCGTGACCCGGTGCGGGGTGGTCCCGCCCTTCGGCCAGGTCCGGCAGTCGAGTTCGGCGAGGGCGGTGGAGGCGCCGAAGACACCGGACTCCTGCCGGGCACGTTCGAGGAGGCTCCAGCAGGCCTGCGGGTCGGCGGGGTGCGGGACGGGCTCGCCACCGCTACCTCCACCGGGGTTGGGCTGCCGGAGCGGTCTCGTACACCCGTAGCAGTGGTCGTCGGAGCAGGGCGTCGGGGGAGCGGGCAGGCATAGGGCATGCCATCTGATCGTCAGATTGTCTCGCGAAGAATGCTCATGCTCGGGGCCGGGCTGTCGCTCCTCGGGACGGGCGGAGCCCCCGACCCCGGCGCCCGCGCCCAGCAGCCCGCCGTCGTCGGCGGCCGCGCCCTCGCCGCGGGTGGTGACCGCGGCCGAGAGGCGGCCGGTGTACGAGCTCGACGCCGGGCGGAAGGTGGTCGCCATCACCGTCGACGACGGACCGGATCTGCGGTACACCCCGGCCGTCCTGGCGCTGCTCGACCAGTACGGGATCCGGGCCTCCTTCTTCCTCATCGGCGAGAACGCGGCCGCCCACCCCGACCTGGTCCGGGAGGTCGCCGCGCGCGGCCACCACATCGCCAACCACTCCTGGAGCCACCCCGACCTGAGCGGCCTCTCCGCCGTGAAGGTGCGCGACGAACTCGGACGCACCTCCGAGCTGCTCGGGCAGCTCACCGGCCGGGCGCCGACCTGGTTCCGCGCCCCGGGCGGCGGCTGGTCGCCGACGGTGCTGAAGGTCGGCGCCGAGCTGGGGATGCGGCCGATGGCCTGGTCCGTGGACCCGCAGGACTGGGCGACGCCGGGGACGGACGTGATCACCAAGCGCCTGGAGAAGGAACTGCGGCCGGGCGCGATCGTCCTCACCCACGACGGCGGTGGGGACCGCTCGCAGACGGTCGCGGCGCTCAAGACCTTCCTGCCGCTGCTGATCGACTCCGGGTACCGCTTCACCGCGCCCCCCGGCTGACCGCACCCCAGATGACCGCCCCGCGTCAGGTCGCGCCCGGTCGGCCTGCCGTCCGGAGCCACGCGCGGGCGGCCCGCGCGGAGGTCAGGTGGACCACGGTCAGGCCGGGGTGGGCGGCGAGCCGGTCCAGGGTCCGGCGGCGGTGCGCGGAGTGGCGGGTCCAGGCCCAGCGGATCGGGTGCTCCGGGTCCAGCCAGCCGCGGAGGCTCTCGCGGTTGCCGTTCCACAGTTCGCGACGGGTGAGCGCGCGAGCGGCCGAGCGGCGCAGGACACGCTGCATGACGGTGCGTCGGGGCAGGTCGAGCCAGACATAGGTGTCGGCGCGGGCCGGCAGCAGGTCCCCCAGCTTGCCGGTGTACTGGTCCTCGGTGACCCAGCGCCCGGTCGCCGCGAAGGCCTCGACGTCGGACCGGAACTCGGGGCGCGGGGTCCAGCCCGGGCCGTGGTGCAGCGCGTCCAACTCGTAGCGGGGCAGGTCCAGCAGCACGGCCAGCCGGGCCGCCATCGTCGTCTTCCCCGCCCCCGAGATTCCGGTGATGAGCACGCGTTCCACGCGCACCAGCCTAAGGGCTGCCCCGGCAGCGCGTCGAAGGCCCGGCCGAACCAGGCATGCCCGTTCGGTCGGGACGACGGCGGCCAGGATCTCGGCGCCGTCCGCCCGTCCGATGGCCTGTTGATGAGCAACTCCCGTCCCTACACTGCGAGTCCGACCGATCCGCCGGCCATGACGGCGGATCGGTGAAGACGATCGAGGGGTGGCCGGATGAGCGGCGATCGACTGAGAGTTCCGCACGAGTACCGGGTGGCGTCGACGCGGATCGGGGGGCTCGCGTTCACCATCCTGCTGCTGTCCTTCGGGGCGATGCTGCCGATCTGGAAGGACAAGGAGTTCGCGCCGTCCACCAAGGCGATCGGCTCGCTGCTGGTGATCGGCTTCTGCCTGCTGGTGATCGTCGGCGCCGCCCGGGCCGGCACGCTGGTCACCGCCGAGGGGATCACCGTCCGCGGGATCGTGCGCCGCCGCCGGTTGCCCTGGGCCGAGATCACGCGGTTCGGCAAGGCCCCCAACCCGAACGCGCACGCCAAGGGCGCACCGGCGTTCCTCACCTACGCGTTCCGTGCCGACGGCCGCAAGGTCCACCTTCCCTACATCGACGACAAGCACGTCCTGGTGGACCGTGAGGTGGAACGGTTGAACGCGCTGCTGGCCGAGCGCCGCGGCAACGCGGACTGAGTACGGAGCGGACCCGGGTGCAAGCGGTGCTCCGGTTCATCCCCGGCTCACGCGCCGCCACGGTCACGCCGCCTACGACATCCAGCCGTTCAAGGAAACGCTTCCGCAACCCAGCAGGATCATCACGTCCAACGCCCACGGTCCTCGCAACTCCCGCAGATCGCGGGTGTTGCGAGGACCGTGAGACCCCGAGCGCAGCACGCGGCCCGGGCCTTTGCCGTTCGCTCAGCGGGCTGCCGCGACCTGTTTCGGGGCGGACGGCAGGGTCTTGAGGCGGCCGACCGGTGAGAGCACCAGGCCGACGACGACGACGGCGGAGCCGGCGGCGGCGACGGTCAGGGCGCCTCGGGCGCCGAGTTGGCCGGTGAGCAGGCCGGCGGAGAGGCCGCCCAGGGAGCCGCCGCCGAACAGCAGGGTCCGGAACGCGGCGGTCATCCTGCCCATCATCGATTGCGGCGTCATGGCCTGGCGCAGGCCGACGATGACGACACCGGCCACGCCGAGGCCCAGGTAGGTGGCGAAGAAGGACAGGACGAACATCCCGATCATCACCGGTCGCGGCCCGGCGGCGGCGGGGATGAGCGAGGGCCCGAGCAGCAGGGCGGTCTGGGCGACCAGGTAGACCCTGCCGACCGGGTACCGGTCGATGACCTTCCGTGAGATCAGCGCGCCGATCAGGCCGCCGACGGAGGCGGTCGCGAAGACCGCGCCGATCGTCTCCGAACCGAGGTGGAGGTCGTGGTTGCCGTAGAGCAGGAACATCGTCCACACCGTGACCATCGAGAAGTTGCAGCAGAATCCGATCAGCGCGAGGGACCGCAGCACGCTGTCGCGCAGCACCCAGCCCATGCCGTCCTTCAGTTCGCGCCACAGGTGCCGCTCGACGACCGGTTCCGGGCGCGGCTCGGTGGTACGGATCAGGAGCAGCGAGACGACGGACACCGCGTAGGAGCAGGCGTTGGCGAGCAGGGCCACCGGCGCGCCGACCGCCGACACCAGGACACCCCCCAGCCCGGGACCGGCGATGTCGGCGGCGGAGGAACTGGTGCTCAGCCGGGCGCTGGCCTCGACGTAGTACTCGGGACTCTTCACCAGTACCGGCACGTACGACATCCAGCTGACGTCGAACGCCACCGATGCGATGCCGACCGTGCAGGCGATCGCCATCAGCACGGGCAGGTTGAGCGTGTGGCACCAGTACAGCACCGGTATCAGGCCGAGCAGGACCAGCCTGACCAGGTTGGCGCCGAGCATGACCGGCCGCCGCCGGTGCCGGTCCGCCCAGACGCCGATCACCAGGGCGAGCCCGAGGTAGGGGGCCAGTTGCAGGAAGCGCAGCAGCCCGACCTGTTCGTCGGTCGCGCCGAACGCGCCGATGGCGGTCAGGGGGAGCGCGAGGTTGGTCACCTGGGTGCCGAGCAGGGAGAGCGTCTCCCCAGCCCAGAACCGCGAGAAATCACGGTTGTGCCAGAGGCTTTGGCGCGGTGCGTCCGTGGTGTCCGGCACGGTCGAGGTCCGGGTCATCGGGCGCTCCTCGCGAGTTCGGCGACCGCGCCGACCACCGCGTCGACCTCGTCCTCGGTGTTGTAGTAGTGCGGCGACAGTCGCAGGCACCACCGCACGTCCTTGTCGGCGAAGTCGAACTGTGCGAACTCCCGGTAGCTGAGTGCGGAGTTGATGCCGCGGGCGTCCAGTGCCGCCTTGAAGGGCTCGGCCTCCCACCCCTTGATCGCGAACGTGACCAGCCCCTTGATCGCGAACGTGACCAGCGCGGCGGGGGCCGGCCCGCGGTCCAGCGTCCGGACGCCGGGCACCGCGGCGAGCTGCTCGCGCAGTCGTCCGGCCAGGGCCGGGGTGCGCCGGGCGATCGGTTCGAGGCCGACCCGCAGCGCGTAGCGGACGGCGGCGGCGCAGCCGAGCACGGTGGCGTACGGGAACTCCCACTCCTCGAACCGGGCTGCGGTGGCGACCGGACGGTAGTGGCCGGGGGCGACCCAGCGCGCGCCGTGCATGTCGATGTGCAGCGGCTCGTACCCGGCGGCGAGGGCCCGGTCGGAGACGTAGAGGAAGCCCGAACCGCGGGGCCCGCGCAGGAACTTGCGGCAGGTGGCGGTGAGCAGGTCGCAGCCGATCTCCTCGACGTCGACGGGGTACTGGCCGACCGACTGGCAGGCGTCGACCAGGTACAGCAGGTCGAGTTCGCGGCAGTGCCGGCCGACCTCGGCGACCGGCTGCACCAGGCCGGAGTTGGTGGGCACGTGCGTGACGGCGACCAGGCGCGGGCGGTGGGCGCGCATCAGCGCGGCCATGGCGTCGACGTCGACTCCGCTGCCGTCCGGACGGTCGGGGGCGTGCACGATGCGGACACCGTGGCGCTTGCGCAGGGAGAGGAAGGCGATCTGGTTGGAGACGAAGTCGTTGCGGGTGGTGAGGATGACGTCCCCGGGGCGGAAGTCGATCGCGGAGAGGGCCTTGGTGTAGGCGTGGGTCGCGCTCGCGGCGAACGCGATGTTGCCCGGGCGGGTGCCCAGGAGTTCGGCGAGCGAGGTGTGGAAGTCGTCGACCTCGGCGGCCCCGGACGCGGCATCAGCCCGGCGCCGGCGTTGTTGAAGTGGATCACGGCCTCACAGCCGGGGGTGTCGGCCCGGAGGGCGGCGAGGTCCAGGAGCGGTTCCGCACCGCAGGTGAAAGCGCTATTCTCATTCCTCATGTATGACGGTAGCAGTACCGAAGCCCTGGTGGCGATCCTCCGGAGCGAGATCACCCGGCTCGCCCCGGGTGACCGCCTGCCCAGCAGCCGCGATCTGATCGCACGTCACGGAGTCGGGCCGGTCACCGTCTCCCGAGCCATCGCGCTCCTCGCCGCCGAGGGAGCGGTCGTCACCCGACCGGGCAGTGGGACCTACGTCGCCGCCCGCCGCCCGCAGAGCGCGGGCGGCGAGCCGGACACCTCCTGGCAGGCGGTCGCCCTGGCCGGCCGACAGCCCCTCCCGGAACCCTCCGACGAGCGGTCCGGCCCGCCGGCGGTCGGCACCATCGCGCTGTCCGGCGGCTACCTGCACGAGGGCCTCCAGCCCACCCGGCTGCTCGGCGGCGCCCTCGCCCGGGCCGCCCGCCGCCCCGACGCCTGGCACCGCGCCCCGGCGGCCGGTCTGTCGACACTGCGCACGGTCTTCGCCCGTCAGGCGGGCGGCGACGTCGGCCCCGAGGACGTTCTGGTGACCGGGGGCGGGCAGGGGGCGCTGTCCATGCTGTTCCGCGCCGTCGCGACCCCCGGGGCCCCGGTCCTGGTCGAGTCACCGACGTACCCCGGTGCGCTCGCCGCCGCCCGCGCCGCCGGACTGCGGCCGGTGCCCGTGCCGATGGACGACCAGGGACTGCGCCCCGACCTGCTCGCCGACGCCTTCGCCATGACCGGCGCCCGCCTGCTCTACTGCCAGCCCACCTTCCACAACCCCACCGGCACCGTCCTCTCCCCCGAGCGACGCCGCCAGGTCGTCGACGTGGCACGCGCCGCCGGAGCCTTCCTGATCGAGGACGACTTCGCCCGCCAGCTGGGCCACGGCCGTCCGGTACCGCGCCCGCTGGTCGCCGACGACCGCGACGGCACCGTCATCCACCTGACCTCGCTGACCAAACCGGCCTCGCCCAGCCTGCGGATCGGCGCCGTGGTCGCGCGGGGCCCGGTCATGCGACGCCTGCTCGGCATGCGACGGGTCGACGACTTCTTCATCGCCCGCCCCCTCCAGGAGGCCGCGGTCGAACTGCTCAGCACCCCCGCCTGGGACCGCCACCTGCGCAGCCTGGCCACAGCACTGCGTCACCGCTGCGCCGTCCTCGTCGATGCCCTCGCCCGTGAGGTACCCGACTGGACCCTTCTGCGTGTGCCGGAAGGCGGCCTGCACCTGTGGCTCCGGCTTCCCCCCGGCCTCACGGAGGCGGCCGTCGCGGACACGGCCCCGGCACACCGGGTGACCGTCGACCCGGGCCACCGCCACTTCCCGGCCGAGCCGCCCGCCGCCCACCTGCGTCTCGGCTTCGCCGCCGCGGCCGAACCCGCCGACCTCGCCGAAGCCGCCGCCCGCCTGGCCACCGCGGCCCGACACTCCGCGCCGACACCCGGCTGACTCCACGACCGCCCGGCGGTCCTCGTGCGTGATCGGGTACCCGGGCCGACCGGTTCCGAGTGCGGAACCGGCCGGACTGTCCCTCGTCGACCCCCTGGTCGGCGGCTTCGTCGGCGCGGTCGGTCTCGGCCATCTGCTCCTCGGCCCAGCTCCGCAGCCCCGCACCTGCGTTCCGTATCACCGGTGGTACGTGGTTGATACACGATCGCGTGCTTGCGGAAGTCGGGTGACGACCGGCTCGAAGCAGCCGTCCCGGAGTCTGTGGACACACCCCGAACGGCCGTTCGCGCCATCGGGGCTCCGTGTTCCTCTGCTTCGGGAGGCAGTTGCCGTGTCCGCCGTGACGAAATACGAAGACCACGACCCCCGCGCCGTGCCGGGCCGACGCCCGGCCCCCCGCCGCAGGGTGTTGTGGCTGCTGGCCGCGGTGCTGGTCGCCGGCGCCGGCGGTGGCGTGGCGGCGAACCTGCCCGAGGGGCCCGCGGTCGGCGGCGCCGGGAAAGGAGGTGTCCGGGTCGAGGGGCCGCCGACGTTGCCGGCTCCCGCGCCCGTCGTCGATCTCGGTCTGCCGTGGCCGGAGGAGGGACAGTCGGCTGTCGCCGTGACGAAGGTCGGTGTCCTGGGGGTGAACGGGCCGCAGCTGCCGGTGCCGATCGCGAGTGTCACCAAGGTGATGACGGCGTACGTCCTTCTGCGGGACCACCCGCTCCGGGACGGCGAGGACGGCCCGACGATCACGGTGGACGCGCAGGCGGCGGCCGAGTCGGCGTCGACGAGCGAGTCGACGGCTCCCGTGGTCGCGGGCCAGCGGCTCACCCAGCGCAAGCTGCTGGAGGTGATGCTGCTCCCGTCCGCGAACAACGTGGCACGGCTGCTGGCCCGTTGGGACGCGGGCAGCGAGGAGGCGTTCGTGAAGCGGATGAACGCGGAGGCGGCCCGGCTGAGGATGCTCGCGACGACCTACACCGGGGCCAGCGGGATCGAACCCACGACCGTGTCCACGGCCGCCGACCAACTGGTGCTGGCCCGCGAGGCGATGAAGGACCCGGCGCTGCGTGCCACCGTGGCCCTGCGCAGCACCACGCTGCCGGGCCGCGCGGCGCCGTTGCGCAATACCAACGCGCTGCTCGACCGTCCCGGGGTGGTGGGGCTGAAGACCGGTTCGAGTACGCCGGCGGGTGGCAACCTGATGTGGGCCCTGGAGGTGCCGGAGGGCGGGGCCGGGGAGGGACAGCGGCTCGTCCTCGGCGTAGTACTGGGCCAACGCGCCGGCACGACGCCCACCGAGGGCATGCGGGCGGCGTTGGACAACAGCGGGCGGCTCGTCGACGCGTTGCGGGACAGGTTGCCGCAGGTCCTTCCCACCCTCGACGTCGGTCGCCGGGAGTGGGCGTGAACGCGGACCCGGGCACGGCCCCGCCGCGGGCGGTCCCTGTCCGGCGCCGACCTTCCCCGCGCCGACCTTCCCCGGCCCCTTCCCCGGCCCCTGCCTCGCGCCGTCCGGCCCGCCGCGGCACGGGGCGGCGAGGGCGGTACGGGCGCGGCGAGGGCGGTACGGGCCGCGTGGGTGGCTGGTCGCCGTGGCCGCAGTGCTCTGTGCCGCTCCCATGGCCCTGAGCTCCCGCCTGCCGAACGTCGTCGGCAACCTCGGCAGCCTCTGCCAGACGGTGCTGCCGTGGTCGGGGCTGGGCGTCGTCCTGCTGCTGTGCTGTGCCGCGGTGCGCCGATCGGTCCTGGCGGCGGTCGCCGTGCTGCTCCCCGCCCTGGTGTGGACCGTCCTGTTCGGGCCCGCCCTCGTCGACAAGCGGTCCGGCGGCGGGGACTTCACGGTGGTGAGCCACAACGTGAACGAGCAGAACGCCGATCCGGGCCGCACGGCCCGCGCGCTGGCGGCCTCGGGCGCCGACGTCCTGGCGGTGGAGGAGCTGGCGAGCCGGGCGCAGGAGACCTTCCGCCACGAACTGGCGGCCGCCTACCCCTACTCCCGGGTGCTGGGAGGTGTCGGGGTGTGGAGCAAATACCCCCTGGAGGAGGTGGAGCCGGTGGAGATCATGCCCTGGACCAGGGCGTTGCGCGCCACTGTCCGGACGCCGAAGGGGCCGGTGGCGCTCTACGCGGCGCACCTCGCCTCCGTCCGGGTGCAACCGGCCACCGGCTTCGCCACGGACCGCCGCAACGAGGCGGCGGCCAGGCTGGCCGAGGCCGTCCGGGCGGAGCGGCTGGCACGGATCGTGGTCGTGGGGGACTTCAACGGTTCGGTCGACGACTCCGCGCTGCGCGGGCTCACGGGGTCGCTGCGGTCGGCGCAGCGGGAGGCCGGCGACGGCTTCGGTTTCACCTGGCCCGCCTCGTTCCCGCTGGTCCGGATCGACCAGATCCTGGTGTCCGGCATCACCCCGCGCGCTGCGTGGACCCTGCCCGCCACCGGCAGCGACCACCTACCGGTCGCGGCGTCCCTGCGGCTCTGACCGGTCCGCGCGGCCGTCCGAGGGTCCCGTACCACCCCGGACCTCGGCCGCCCCGCCTCCCGGCGCCGGCGCCGCCCCGCCTCCCGGCGCCGCCCCGCCGCCCGTACGGCTACGATCGATCACCCGCGGGCCCGGACGAGTACAGCTCCCCGGGCGAACACATCGGAGAACCCTTGCCCGCCATTCGTGTGCCCGACCCGGTCGGCGTGCTGCTCGTCGAGGACGACGCGGTCATCCGCCGCTCGGTGCAACTGGCCCTGGAACGCTACGGCTACGAGGTCGACGTCACCGGGGACGGGCTCGACGGCCTGGAGGCGTTCCGGGCCGGGGCGCACGACGTGCTGATCCTGGACGTGATGCTCCCGGGCCTCGACGGCATCAGCCTGTGCCGACGGGTCCGCGAGGAGAGCCTGACGCCGATCCTGATGATGTCCGCCCGGGGCGACGCCCTCGACGTCGTGGCAGGCCTGGAGGCCGGCGCCGACGACTACGTGGTCAAGCCGGTGGACATCCCCGTCCTCGTCGCCCGCATCCGCTCCCTGCTGCGCCGTGCCACCTTCCACCGGGCTCCCGTCCCGGAACCCGCACAGGACGAACGGGCTCCGGACGCGCCGGACCTGCCGGACGGACCGGCATCGCCCCAGGAACCCCCGACGGCCCCCTCCTCGCCCGACCTCCTGGTCTTCGGCAGCCTGACCCTCGACCTGCGCGGCCTGGAGGTGCACCTGGACGGACGGCCGGTCCCGTTGACGCCCACCGAACTGCGCCTGCTGCTGGCCTTCGCCGAGAACCCCGGGGCGGTCCTGGACCGCCGCCGGCTGCTGCGCGACGTCTGGGACTACGGCTGGGAGGGCGACACCCGGGTCGTCGACCTGTGCGTGGTGCGGCTGCGCAAGAAGATCGGAGCGGGCCGGATCGAGACGGTCCGGGGTTTCGGCTACAAACTCGTGCGGGGCTGAGCGGATGGCCACGCGGCTGTTCGACCCGCGTTCCCTGCGCTGGAAGGTCGCGGCCCTGGTCGCACTGGCCTGCTGCGCGGTCGCCGCCGTGATCGGGGTGCTCGTCCACCGGGCGGCGGACCGGAGCGGTGAGCGGGCCGGGCGCGACCTCGCGGCCGCGCAGGTGGCCGCGGCGCAGAAGGAGTTCTCCCTCACGGGCAACCGTCCGGCCTTCGCGGACCTGCGGACCGTGGCCGAGCTGCCGGCACCGTTGGCACAGTCCGTCGCCGACCTGCGGACGCCCGGAGCGTACGCGCTCTGGTACGACGTCAAGGCGCCGAACTGGTACTGGCTCTGGGCGGCGGCGCCGGTCGGCGACGACCGGGTGATCGTCGTGCGGACCGACATGAGCGCGCAGGTGCGCAGTCTCCAACTGCTGGACCGCAGCATGGTCAAGGCGGCACTCGCCGCGCTCCTGGTCGTCGTGCCCGTGGCCGCTCTCGTGTCGGAGCGGATGAACCGGCGGCTGCGCCACGGTTCCCGTACCGCCCGGCGGATCGCGGACGGGGACCTCGACGCCCGGATCGGCAGCCGGGGCCGGGCCCGCGACGAGATCACCGAGATCTCGGTGGCCGTGGACGCGATGGCGGCCGCGCTGCAGGCGCGGCTGGCCGCGGAGAAACGCTTCACCGCTGACGTCGCCCACGAGCTGCGCACTCCCCTGATGGGCCTGGTCACGGCGGCGGGTCTGCTCCCGGAGGACGACGAGGCGGCGGACCTGGTCCGCACCCAGGTGCTCGCCCTGCGGGTCCTGGTCGAGGACCTGCTGGAGGTCTCGCGCCTGGACGCCGGTGCCGAGCGGGCCCGGGTCGACGAGGTTCCGCTCGGCGAACTCGTCGCCCACGCGGCCGAACAGGCCGGCGGTGACACCCGGCTGCGGCTGGAGGCTCCCGCTCTGGTCCCGACCGACCCGCGCCGGGTGGAGCGCATCGTCACCAACCTCGTGGCCAACGCCCACCGGCACGGCGCGCCGCCCGTCGAAGTCACCGTCACCGGCGCCCGGATCACGGTGCGCGACCACGGCCCCGGCTTCCCGGACGACCTCCTCGCCGACGGGCCGCAGCGCTTCCGCACCGGCGCCGCCGAACGCGGCCGGGGCCACGGACTGGGCCTCACCATCGCCGTCGGCCAGGCCGCGGTGCTCGGCGCCGCGCTGACCTTCACGAA
>NZ_JZWY01001392.1:0-265 GCF_000966955.1 Streptomyces sp. NRRL S-495 | reverse complement strand
TACGGGCTGAGCCAGGCGGGCCGGGCGATCGCGGCGAGCGCAACCGCGCTGGCGGGAGAGGACCAGTGGGGCCTGAGCGGGCACGGCATCCACACGAAGCAGGCCGACGGCCCGCTGACGGACGTCCGGGCGCGCACCGACGCCGAGGGGAAGCGGGCGAGCTTCGTGCGGCTGTCCGAACTCCTCGACTCCCCGGTATGGGGCGACGAGCCGGTCACGCTCTCCGAGCTGTGGGACTGCCTGCCCGTGAACACGCGTACGCCGC
>NZ_JZWY01001391.1:0-267 GCF_000966955.1 Streptomyces sp. NRRL S-495 | reverse complement strand
GTCGGCGTCGAACTCGCTCGCCCCGGAGAGGAATCCGCCCCGGGTGGAGTACGTCTTGCCGGTGCTGCCGGGGTCGGGGTCGTAGAGCCCCGCCAGGTCCCAGTCACGGTCGGTGGGGAACTCGGAGATGGCGTCGGTACCGTCGAGCACCGACTGCCACAGCTGCTGCGGCGAGTCGATCCCCCCGGGCAGGTGGCAGGCCATGCCGACGACCACGATCGGGTCCTCGTCGGTGGCGGCGACCGGGGCGGCGGTCCGCCGGTCGTC
>NZ_JZWY01001390.1:0-270 GCF_000966955.1 Streptomyces sp. NRRL S-495 | reverse complement strand
GTCCAGACCCCCAGCCGCCCCCGCGTCTCCGACGTGGCGTGAACCGCTCCCTCCGGCTCGTCGTCGCCGCCCTCACCGTCCCCACCCTCAGCGCCCTCGCCGCCGCCCTCGTCTGCTGGCCCATCCACGACGGACCCCTCGGACCCCAACTCCTCATCTTCGGACTGATCCTCGCCACCGGCATCTCCGCCGGACTCCCCGCCTGCCTCACCTGGCTCTCGCCCAAGAACCCCGACACCGAGAACTGACCCCCCAGGAGCACCCCCGTGC
>NZ_JZWY01001389.1:0-270 GCF_000966955.1 Streptomyces sp. NRRL S-495 | reverse complement strand
TTGTTGGTGACGGTGACCTGCCACTGGATCTGCTGTCCCGGCACGACGGGGTTGGTCAGCAGCACCTTCGATACGGTGAGGTTGGCCTGCAGCGAGGGCGAGTTGGTCGGCGACGCCACCGCTGTGTGTGTGGGCACCGAGGGATCGGGCCCGCCGGTCACCGTCACGGTGTTGGTCGGCGTCACCGTCGCGTTGGTGTCGAGCGTGCCGGTGAGCGTCCACGTCATCGACGAGCCGGCGGGGATCTCGACGGCGGGGCAGGTTGCCGTG
>NZ_JZWY01001388.1:0-273 GCF_000966955.1 Streptomyces sp. NRRL S-495 | reverse complement strand
ACCAGCGAGGCTGGCGATACGGCAGGCGCGTCGCACCGACACGGACAGGGGGCGGTCGTCGAACTCGTCCAGCGCGCGGCGGACCAGGGCCAAGATCTCGTCGGATGAAGCCATCCGCTGAATGTAGCCCCGACCGCCCGCAGATGCGCCAAGATATCCGCACCGCCGGAATCCCGGGACTCCTCGATCCAGCACGGCCCTGCCCTGGCCGTCCTGCCGCCCGGCTGAGCTGTTTGCCTACCGGGTCCGATTCGGCCTCCGGGAGCCGCAGGT
>NZ_JZWY01001387.1:0-279 GCF_000966955.1 Streptomyces sp. NRRL S-495 | reverse complement strand
GTCTGCGGCGGCCCCGCGCCCGGTCGCTGGGTGCGGGGCCGCCGGTGCTTCCTCTTCAGGTGGTTACCTCGTCGAGGGTCTCGGCGATGAGGACGGGCAGGAGGCGGCATGCCTCGGCCAGGAGCCGCTCCACGGGCACCGCGTGGATGCTCTGGTCGACGTCGATGTGGCGGGCCCATTCGGCCGGCTGGTAGCGGGCCAGGTTGGACAAGGTGTGCAGGACCGCCCACCAGGCCATCAGCGGGTGTATTCCCCGGGCCGACTTCCCGACTGTTGGGG
>NZ_JZWY01001386.1:0-262 GCF_000966955.1 Streptomyces sp. NRRL S-495 | reverse complement strand
ACCAGCTGCCGTTGTCCCGGCGGGTGATGCGTCGGAGATGGTCGAGGTGCTCGTCCCTGGTGGCGTGCCGTCCCTCCACGGAGACCCAGTTCATCATCAACTCTCCCCAGCCGTCCCGATGCCGGGTGAAGTACGGCTCGGGTCGGTCGGCGCCGGCCAGGACGTAGCTGTCGTAGCCCTGGGCCTCGGGGAAGTGGGTGAGGTAGTCGGTGAACGCCGCGACCGTGTCGCCCCCGTCCAGCACGCGGGGTGGGAAGTAGGC
>NZ_JZWY01001385.1:0-286 GCF_000966955.1 Streptomyces sp. NRRL S-495 | reverse complement strand
ACGGTGACCTGCCACTGGATCTGTTGCCCGGGGACGACGGGGTTGGTGAGCAGGACCTTGGTGACGGTGAGGTTCGCTTGCGGTGTGGGCGAGTTGGTCGGCGTGGCGATGGCGGTGTGGGTCGGGGTTGTGGGGTCGGGGCCGCCGGTGACGGTCGCGGTGTTGGTGGGCGTGACGGTCGCGTTGGTGTCAAGGGTGCCGGTGAGTGTCCACGTCATCGAGGAGCCGGCGGGGATTTCGATGGCGGGGCAGGTTGCCGTGTCGTTGTTGATCGGGCAGTTGGTTC
>NZ_JZWY01001384.1:0-290 GCF_000966955.1 Streptomyces sp. NRRL S-495 | reverse complement strand
GCCGTCCGTGAACGGCTCCAGCGCGAACGCGCACTCCGCCATCTTCTCGGCGAACACCGGCGAGAAGTCCAGGAGTTCGCGCGCCATGCCGATCCACTGCGAACCCTGACCCGGGAACACGAACACCGCACCGTTCGCCGCACCCGGTACGACCCGGCCGGTGATCGCCCCGGCGGAGGCGCCGGCGCTGCTGAACTCCCGCAGCCGCTCGACCAGTTCGTCCCGGTTGCGACCGACCACGACGGCCCGGTGGTCCAGCAGGGCGCGACCGTTCGCGAGGGTGAACGCGA
>NZ_JZWY01001383.1:0-255 GCF_000966955.1 Streptomyces sp. NRRL S-495 | reverse complement strand
CCGGCTCCTCGGGTGCGGCCTCCAGGATGACGTGGGCGTTGGTGCCGCTGATGCCGAAGGAGGACACGGCGGAACGGCGCGGCCGGTCCAGCTCGGGCCACTCCCGCTGCTCGGTGAGCAGGCTGACCGCGCCGGACTCCCAGTCGACGTGGTGGGAGGGGGTGTCGGCGTGCAGGGTGCGGGGCATCACGCCGTGCCGCATCGCCTCGATCATCTTGATGACACCGGCGACGCCGGCGGCGGCCTGGGTGTGGC
>NZ_JZWY01001382.1:0-293 GCF_000966955.1 Streptomyces sp. NRRL S-495 | reverse complement strand
CAACGGCACAGCCGGCCTCGACGCGGCGGCCCACGTTCTGGACCGCGCCCGCAGCGAGATGGGCGGCGCCGGCCGCACCGGCGCCCCGCACGCCATGGCCGTCAACGAGACCGTCCTGGCCTTCGTGCGTGGTGGCAGCACCGCCGACGGCGCACCAGGCGGGATCGGCATGGTGACCTCCTGGTCGACTGAGACCGAGTTCACCCTCCCGGGAGGCAAGCGCAAGGTTCGACCAGACGCGGTGCTCCAGGCCCCGGAGATCGGTGTGCCCCTGCTGATGGTCGAAGTTGACC
>NZ_JZWY01001381.1:0-314 GCF_000966955.1 Streptomyces sp. NRRL S-495 | reverse complement strand
GCTGCTGTCCACGCCGCTCGAAGGCGGTTCCCACAAGCACCTGCGCCCACCGGGCGGGCTGTCGGGCGGTGCCACCGTGGACGCCGTCATCGCCTGGCAGTACCCGGTCGGGTACGGCGTGCCCTCGCCCACGCTCCAGTCCGTCGACTTCGAGGAGAACGCGCGGCAGGCGCTGTCCCGGGTCGTCGGTGAGGTGTCGGCGCAGGCCCCGGAGGTCACGATCCGCCGGCACGTCGTCCAGTCCCATCCCGCCGCCGCACTCCTTCACGCGGCCGACGGCGCGCAGCTGCTCGTCGTGGGCCACCGCGGGCACG
>NZ_JZWY01000241.1:0-31036 GCF_000966955.1 Streptomyces sp. NRRL S-495 | reverse complement strand
CGTTTTCCGGAGTTTCATTTCATCGGATTTCCCGAACTGGCCGGGGTCGCTTTCTTGCGACGTCCTCCACATTAGCGCATTCCGAGTGTTACTCGAAATTCATGCTCCGAGCGACACGCACTCGATGGGGGGCCGTTTTCAGCGACTCGTTCAACACTAGTCCACCTGGAGGACATCGTCAAACATCAGGGGCGGGATCCGGCTGGATCCCGCCCCTGAGAGTCGAAGCCGCAGGTCAGCGGCGTCGGGTTTCGGTCACTTGATCAACTCGGCGGCGGCCAGGTTCCGCTTGCCGCGGCGCAGGACCAGCCAACGGCCGTGCAGTAGATCGGCCTCGGCCGGCACCGCCTCCTCGTCCGTCACCTTGACGTTGTTGAGGTAGGCGCCGCCCTCCTTGATCGTCCGGCGCGCGGCCGAACGGCTCGGGGAGAGACCCACGGCGACCAGCAGGTCGACGATCGGCTGGAGCTCGGTGACCTCGGCCTTGGGGACCTCGGCCAGCGCCGCCGCCAGGGTCGGGGCCTCCAGGTCGGCGAGGTCGCCCTGGCCGAACAGCGCCTTGGACGCGGCGACCGCGCGCTCGTACTGCTCGGCGCCGTGCACCAGCGTGGTCAGCTCCTCGGCGAGCGCGCGCTGGGCGAGGCGGGCGGCCGGGCGCTCCGTGGTCTCGCGCTCCAGCTCCTCGACCTCCTCCTGCGAGCGGAAGCTGAAGATCCGCAGGAAGTTGGGGACGTCCCGGTCGTCCGCGTTCAGCCAGAACTGGTAGAAGGCGTACGGGGTGGTCAGCTCGGGGTCGAGCCAGACCGTGCCGGACTCCGTCTTGCCGAACTTGGTGCCGTCCGCCTTGACGATCAGCGGCGTGGCCAGCGCGTGCACCGACTTGCCGTCGGCCTTGCGGATCAGGTCGGTACCGGCCGTGAGGTTGCCCCACTGGTCGCTGCCGCCGGTCTGCAGGCTGCAGCCGTAGCGGCGGTTCAGCTCCAGGTAGTCCATGCCCTGGAGGATCTGGTAGCTGAACTCGGTGTAGCTGATACCGGCGTCCGAGTTGAGCCGTCGGGCGACGGCCTCCTTGGCGATCATGTTGTTGACGCGGAAGTACTTGCCCACGTCGCGCAGCAGGCTGATCGCGGACATCCCGGAGGTCCAGTCCAGGTTGTTGACCATGCGCGCCGCGTACGGGCCCTCGAAGTCGAGGAACCGCGAGATCTGGCCGCGCAGCCGCTCGACCCAGCCGGCCACCGTCTCGGGGTCGTTGAGCACGCGCTCGGCGGTGGGCTTCGGGTCACCGATCAGACCGGTGGCGCCGCCGACCAGGCCGAGCGGGAGGTTCCCCGCCTGCTGGATGCGGCGCATGGTGAGGATCTGGACCAGGTTGCCGAGGTGCAGGCTGGGGGCCGTCGGGTCGAAGCCGCAATAGAACGTGACCGGGCCGTCCGCGAACGCCTTGCGCAGTGCGTCCTCGTCGGTGGACAGGGCGATCAGCCCACGCCACTGCAGCTCGTCGACGATGTCCGTCACGGTCACGCTTCTCCTTCGATCGGGCGCCCGCCCGGTGCGGGCCCGGTTCGTCCGGGCCCGGGTGCGGGACGACTCCAGCTTTGTAGAGCCTACGCGGTCCCGGCCAACGAGTTTTCTCCGCACTGGCATGGACGCGCCGGGCAGGCCGGATTCCGGGAGGGGCCGATTCCGGCCGGATCCGATTCCCGTCGGTCCGCTCGTGGCCGTGCCCCTCGGCGACACCGGAAATTCCGTTGTTCGACGGCCCCGTGCCCCTTCAGAGTGGTCCCACCGCCGCGCGGCGGCAGTGACGTGTGTGGAGACGGTCGTGCCGCCGTGGCACGCCCGCGGAAGGGTGGCCGAGGTGCGCAGCACGCTGGTTCTGAACGCAAGCTACGAGCCGCTGACGACGGTGTCGCTCCAGCGTGCCGTGGTCCTGGTGCTCCAGGACAAGGCCGTGGTCGAGCAGGCTCACCCACTGCGCACCGTGCGCGGGACGGGGGTGACCGTGCCGGTGCCGCGGGTGATCAGACTCCAGCGCTACGTCCGGGTGCCGTTCCGACAACAGGCTCCGTGGTCCCGCCGCGGGGTGCTCGTCCGGGACCAGCACCTGTGCGCCTACTGCGGGCGGCGGGCCACCACGGTGGACCACCTGCAGCCCAGGTCGCGCGGGGGTACGGACACCTGGATGAACACGGTGGCCGCCTGTTCCGAGGACAACCAGCGCAAGGCCGACCGGACGCCGGAGCAGGCGGGGATGAAGCTGCTCCGCCGGCCGTTCGTGCCGACTCCGCAGGCCACCCTGATGATGGCGCTGGGCCTGCGCGGCGCGGACGTCCGGGAGCTGGCCGCCTGGCTGCCGGCCCAGGTGGTCGCGTCGGCCGCGCCCTCCGCCGCCTGAGGCGGCACCCGGACCAGCGGGGACGGGGGAACCGGGGGAAGCTCGGCCGCGCATCGACGGGGGGAAGTCGGTGCGCGGCCGGGTCAGGGCGTGGGCCCTACTCCTGGGCCCGGTAGCCGGTCGCGGTGCCGAAGTTGGTCGAGTGCTCGGGGACGGCGACGACCCGGCCGCCGCCGATCAGCACCCGTCCGGAGACCAGCAGCGAGCCGGTGCCGGGCGGGAAGTTGCCGCCGACCGTCTGGCGCCCGTCGGCCAGGGCGAAGCGGCTGAGGTGGGCCGGCTGGTCGAGGCGCTCGTCGACCGCGAGCACCAGCGCTCCGCGGTCCACCGCGACCGCCCGGGCCGCGCCCTTCTCCCGCGCGGTGGTCCGCCAGCGCTGCTTTCCGCTGTCGAGGTCGTAGCCGACCACCGCGACGGAGCCGCCGGCGGCGTTCGCCGGGGCGACCGTGGTGATCATCGTGCGGTCCTGGAAGAAGGCCCCGGGAGTGGCCGAGAACATCCCGTGGGCGACGTCGAGCCGGCCCCCGGAGCTGGCAACCGGGATCTCGGTGGCGGGGTCGCCGTTGGCGCCCCAGGCGAGGACCCGGTCGTCCTCGGGCTTCTCGCCGGTGGTGAGGACCACCGGCGGCTCGACCGAGAGCACCGTCGCTGTCCTCGGCCGGTTGTTCAGGGGGCGCGACCAGGTGACCTTGCCGTCGACGGCGTTCAGCGCGACGGCCTGGTCCACGGGGGTGGAGTCGGCGCAGGAGCTGGCGACCAGGACGGTGCCGCCGGACGCCCCGCCGGAGAGGGTGCAGAACTTCCCCTGCCCGGTGTACTGCCAGAGGTCGTTGCCGCCGGTGGCCTCCCAGGCGACGGCGTGGCTGTCGCCGACCGCTATCACCTTGTCGTCGGTGACCCCGACGCTCGCCCCGTAGGCGCCCTTGGCGTCGGAGAGCGACTTGGTCCAGGCCGTCCGGCCGGTGCCGGTGTCGACGGCCGCGACCAGTGAGCACGGGCTCTTGGGGTCGGCCCGGGGCCGGAACAGCACGGCGCCGAGGCCGGTCAGGTTGACGGTCGGGGAGAGGCCGCAGGGCACGGCGCCGGCGGCGGGCGGCTCCATCGACCAGGTCGGACGGCCGTCCGTGAGGTCGTAGGCGCGGACGCCGGTGGCGTCGGCGCGGACCACGGTGCCGGCCAGCAGCCAGCTGCCGACCAGGGTGTCGTCACCGCCGGACTGGGCGACAGCGGAACCGGCGGCCCAGGTCCGGGTGTGCGCGACGGTGAAGCCCGGCTCGCCGCCGGTGGCGTTGTCGGCGGAGCCGCCGCCCTCCAGGCCGACCATGAGACCGGCCGCGACCAGGACACCGAGGGCGGCGACGCCCGCCCCGGTGCGCATCAGCAGGGCCCGGCGGCCGGGGGTGTGTTCGGCGGCGACGACGGCGTCCGCGGCGGCCCTGGCCCTGGCGGCGAGGCCGGACCGGCCGGCGGTGCGGTCCGCCCGCCGCGACGAGGGTGCCACCGGCTCGGGCTCGGGTTCCGGTTCCGGCGTGGGCTCGGTGACGGGCTCCGGCTCCGCTTCCGGCTCCAGTCGCACATAGCCGTCGGCGGAGTACTCGGCCCCGGCGGGGGCGTACAGCTCCCCGCCGGTCGGCTGCTGCGGGACGACGACGTAGGGCGCGTACTGCTGGTGCTGGTCCGGTCCGTCGACGGCGCCGTGGGACCAGGGCTGCTGAGCGACGTGGCCGTGGCCGTACCCGGCCCGGGAGGTGTGGGGGTCGTAGGTGGCGTAGCCCTGCTGCACGTAACCCTGCTGCGCGTACCCCTGCTGGCCGTAGCCCTGCTCCACGTACCCGTGCTGGCCGTACGCCTGCTGTCCGTACTCCCCCGGCCACGCCTGCTGCGCCGGGTACTCGGTGTGGGCCTGCCCGCTCCCGTCGGGGTACGCCGGGTACTCGGCGTGCTCCGGGTGCTCGGGGTGCTCGGGCTGTCCGGCGGGCCACTCCTGGGGCGCCTGCTGCGGGTACCACTGCTGCGGGTGGCCGTCGCCGAGGGGATCCTGAGCCATCCGTTCCGTCCCTCCCGACCGCCTGCAATGCGGCAGTCAGCATCTCACGCCCCCGGAGCGGGGCGGAGCGGACGGTTCCGGTGCGGTCGGACGGGGCCCGACCGCACCGGTCCAGCGGTCCAGCAGTGGATCCGCCTACCGGGCGGACTCGGCGGCGAGGGCGGCGTCGATCCGGGCGGCGAGGTCGAGGTCGAGGGCGGTGAGACCCCCGGCGCTGTGGGTGGAGAGCACGAAGCGCAGGGTGCGCCAACGGATGTCGATGTCCGGGTGGTGGTCCATCGCCTCGGCGGCCTCGGCGACGGCCGCCACGACCCGGATCCCGGCCGGGAAGTCGGGGGCGTCGGCGGTCCGGACGATGCTGTCGCCCTCGCGCGTCCAGTGCGGCAGGCCCGCCAGCCCGGCGGTGGTCTCGTCCTCGGTCAGCCGTTCGCGGCTCATCGGCTCTCCTTGTCCTGTCGCCGGCGGCCGGTCGGTCGTCAGCCCGTCCGTCGGGGACGGGCGACCAGCTCGCCGCCGCAGTTCGGGCAGGCGCCGGCCATCTCCTCGGTGCACGGCCCGCAGAACGTGCACTCGTAGGAACATATAGAGGCCGGGCCCTCCGGGGTCAGCGACACCTCGCAGCGCTCGCAGATCGTCCGCATTTCCAGGGCCATGCCGGGTCCCTCCGGGTCAGGTGGCGAGCAGCTTGACGACGGCCACCAGGCCGACGACGACGATGACGGCGCGCAGCGCCTGCGGCGGGAGGCGGCGGCCCACCTTGGCGCCGACCATGCCGCCGATCAGCGAGCCGGCCGCGATCAGTCCGGCGGCGGTCCAGTTCACGGTCGAGGTGAAGAGGAAGAACAGCGCCGCGACACCGTTGACGATCATCGCGAGGGCGTTCTTCACCCCGTTGATCCGCTGCAGGTCCTCCTGGAGCATCATGCCCATCAGGGCCAGCAGCAGGACGCCCTGCGCCGCGCCGAAGTAGCCGCCGTAGATGCCGGTGAGGAAGATGCCGACGAGCAGCAGCGGGCCGCCGTGCGGATCGCCGTCGGGGCGGCGGCGGGCCGCGACGGCCTTGGCGACCCGGGGTTGCAGCACCACGAGGACCAGGGCGAGCAGGATCAGCACCGGGACGATCGCGTCGAAGGCGGCGCTGGGCAGTTCGATCAGCAGGTAGGCGCCGAGGACGCCGCCGAGCAGGGAGGCGGTGCCGAAGCGGGCGAGCCGGGCGCCCTGGCCGGCCAGCTCGCGCCGGTAGCCGAGCACGCCGCTGGCCGAACCGGGGACCAGGCCGAAGGAGTTGGAGACGTTGGCGGTGACCGGCGGGAGTCCGACGGCGAGCAGCACCGGGAAGGTGATGAGGGTGCCGGAGCCGACGATCACATTGATCATCCCCGCGCCGACGCCCGCCACCAGGACGGCGATCGCCTCCCAGACCGTCATGAGCCACCTCCCGTTGGGGTCCTGCCGTCGCGATCATGCCGGACGGACGGGTGCCGGTACCAGCCTCGACCAGGATTCGGGACGTAGGACACACCGGGGGCGAACAGACCCGAGGGCCCGCCCCGTGCGGTACGGGAGGCGGGCCCTCGGTGGAGCGACGGGCAGGCCGCGCGGGCTACTGCTCGGGGTCGTTCTTGCGGTACTCCCGGAGCGGGTCGATCCGGGGGCGGGCGGAACCCTTGGTGTCGGTGTCCAGCGGGCGCGGGCCGGCGGCCGGGTCGATCGGCACCTGGGTGGCGGCGGGCGGGGCGGCCGGGGCCGCGGTGGGGGCGGCCATCGCGCTGCCGTTGGCGCCGCCGGTCAGACCGGTGAAGGCGCCGCCCAGGCCCTTGAGCGCGTCGCCGACCTCGCTCGGGATGATCCAGAGCTTGTTGGAGTCGCCCTTGGCCAGCTCGGGCAGGGTCTGCAGGTACTGGTAGGCCAGCAGCTTCTGGTCCGCGTCGCCCTCGTGGATCGCCTCGAAGACGGTCCGGATGGCGGCGGCCTCACCGTCGGCGCGGAGCACGGCGGCCTGGGCCTCACCCTCGGCCTTGAGGACCTCGGCCTGCTTCTCGCCCTCGGCGCGCAGGATCTGGGACTGCCGGTTGCCCTCGGCGGTGAGGATCGCGGCGCGCTTGTCACGCTCGGCGCGCATCTGCTTCTCCATCGAGTCCTGGATCGAGGTCGGCGGCTCGATGGCCTTCAGCTCGACCCGGTTGACCCGGATGCCCCACTTGCCGGTGGCCTCGTCGAGGACGCCGCGCAGGCCGGCGTTGATGACCTCGCGCGAGGTCAGGGTGGACTCGAGGTCCATCGAGCCGATGATGTTGCGCAGCGTGGTGACGGTGAGCTGCTCGATCGCCTGGATGTAGCTGGCGACCTCGTAGGTGGCCGCCCGCGCGTCGGTGACCTGGTAGTAGATCACCGTGTCGATGTTCACCACCAGGTTGTCCTGGGTGATCACCGGCTGCGGCGGGAACGGCACGACCTGCTCGCGCAGGTCGATCCGGTTGCGGACCCGGTCGATGAACGGGACCACGATGTTCAGGCCGGCGTTGAGCGTCCGGGTGTAGCGGCCGAAGCGCTCCACGATCGCGGCGCTGGCCTGCGGGATGACCTGAATCGTCTTGATCAGCGCGATGAAGGCCACCACGACCAGGACGACCAGGACGATAAGGACGGGTTCCACGGACTCTCCCCTAGACGACCAGGGCGGTCGCGCCCTGGATTTCGACGACGTCGACCTGCTCACCCGGCTGGTACACCTGCTCGGGGTGGAGCGCGCGGGCCGACCAGATCTCACCGTTGAGCTTGATCCGACCGCCCTCCCCGTCGACCTTCTCCGCGACGACCGCGGTGGCGCCCTTGAGCGCCTCGATGCCCATTCTGATCTGCGGGCCCTTCCGCAGTGCCCGGTAGGCGATCGGGCGGACGACGACCAGTTGCGCGACCGAGACCGCGACGAAGGTCAGCACCTGCCACACCACGTCGGCGCCCAGACCGGCGACGCCGGCCGCGAAGAGCGCGCCGACGGCGAACATCGCGAGCTCCGGCATCGTGGTGATCACCAACGGTATGCCGAGGCCGACGGCGACCAGGAGCCACCAGATCCAGCTGTCCACGTGTCCATCCTAGGGAGGGAAGGGCCTATGAGGCGGTCAGTTCCCGCAGGTGGAGGGGCGGAAACCGGTCGCACGTGCGACCGGTTCCGGTTCGGCCGAGTTCAGCGGAGTTCAGTGGCGTCCGGCCGAGGCCCGGTCGGGCCGCGGAAGGGCCCGCCCGGGCCGGTGCGGTCCGGTGCGGGCCGGTTCAGCCGAGCGGCAGGCCCTGGGCGGACCAGCGGTCGCCGTGGCGCTCCAGGGTCAGCGGGAGGCCGAAGCACCTGGAGAGGTTGCGGGCCGTGAGCTCGGTGTCGATCGGTCCGGCGGTGAGCACCTTGCCCTGGCGGATCATCAGGACGTGGGTGAAGCCGGGGGCGATCTCCTCGACGTGGTGGGTGACCATGGCCATGGCCGGCGCGAACTCGTCCTGGGCCAGGGCGCCGAGGCGGCGGACGAGGTCCTCGCGGCCGCCGAGGTCCAGGCCGGCGGCGGGCTCGTCGAGCAGCAGCAGCTCGGGGTCGGTCATCAGGGCGCGGGCGATCAGGGTGCGCTTGCGCTCGCCCTCGGAGAGGGTGCCGAAGCGGCGGTCGGTCATGCCGGCCATGCCGAGGCGGTCGAGCAGGGCGAGCGCGCGGGACTCGTCGGCCTGCTCGTAGGACTCCTGCCAGGTGACGGTCATGCCGTACGCGGCGGTGAGCACCGTCTGCAGCACGGTCTGCTCGGCGGGCAGCTTGTCGAACATGGCCGCGCCGGCCAGGCCGATCCGCGAGCGGAGCTCGAAGACGTCGATCTCGCCGAGCTTCTCGCCGAGGACGCTGACCTTGCCGGAGGTCGGGAACAGGTACGAGGAGGCGATCTGCAGCAGGGTGGTCTTGCCCGCGCCGTTCGGGCCGAGGATGACCCAGCGCTCGCCCTCGGAGATGGACCACGAGACCTGGTCGACCAGTGCGCGCCCCTCCCGGACCACGGAAACGTCCACCAGCTCCAGCACGTCGCTCATGCCTATGCCTTCCCCAAAAACAGATATACGGCCGTCGGTGCGAGCGGCGTCCCGTCCCGGCGGCCGGTGGGCACGGGATTGGGTGCGCCGCACGCGCATGGGCAAACCTACGCCACCCGGGTGTCCGCCGATTCCGTAGGCTGGCCGGATGCTCGCCACACCTGCCGACAATCCGTACGAAGAGCCCCGTTCGGGGCGGCTGGCCGCCTGGGGCAACGCTCTGCTGGCCGGACTGGTGCCGCCCGACAACGCCGCCGCGGCGGTCCTGGGGGCCGACGAGAGCCACCGGGTGACCGGTCTGCCCGGGGACGGCCCGGACGAGCGGCACGGGCTCACCTGGGCGCTGGGACGGCTGCGGGTGCTCGGGGTGAAGGGCCTGCGGCTGGCCCTGCCGTCGGCCGGGCACCCGCTGGGACTGACCGGCCCGGCGCCGTTCAACACGCGCGCGCTGGCGGCCGGGGAGGCCGTGCTGGCGGTCGGGGTGCCGCTGGGGCTGGTGCCCGAGGTGGAGGTGTTCGGCCCGCCCGGGGACCGGTCGGCGACCGTGCTGTGGCGCTGCGCCGAGGTGAACGACGCGCCGCCGGCCGATGTGCCCTCGCTGCACGAGGCCGAGTTCGAGCTGGCCGACGGGCTGCGCCGGGCCACCGTGCTGCTGACCCGGCTGGACGTGGCCGGGGCCGGACCGGAGTCGCTGCGGGCGCTGGAGGCGTACCGGCGGCGCGGGCACGCCGAACTGCTGGCGCCCGGGTACCCGCCGCGCGCGGTGCGGGTGCTGGAGTCGGCCCGGCAGGTGGCGGCGCTGCTGTCGATCGCCTCCGGCGGCCACGGCGCGGCGGTGAGCGCCTCCGAGATGGCGGCCCGGCAGGAGGCGCTGGCGCCGCTGTGGCGCACGGCCCGCCGGGCCCAGGTGGCGGCGTACAACGCGCTGGTGGACGAGCGGGAGCCGTAGTCGGGCTAGCGGGTCTCGCCGTGCCGGACGGCCCAGAGCGCGGCCTGGGTGCGGTCGGCGAGGTCCAGCTTCATCAGGATGTTGGAGACGTGGGTCTTCACCGTCTTCTCGGACAGGTGGAGGCTGCGCGCGATCTCCCGGTTGGAGCGGCCGTCGGAGATGTGGCCGAGCACCTCGCGCTCGCGCTCGGTGAGGGTGCCGCCGCGGCCCTGCGGCGGGCGCGGGCCGTCGTCGGCGAGCAGTGCCTCGGCCAGCTCCGGCTGGAGCAGCACATGGCCGGCGTGGACCGAGCGGATCGCGCCGGCCAGTGCCTCCGGGTCGACGTCCTTGTACACGTACCCGGCGGCGCCGGCCCGCAGCGCGGGGACCATGGTGCGGTGCTCGGTGAAGCTGGTGACGATGAGGATCCGGGCCCGGCTGCCCTCCTCCTTGAGCGTGCGCAGCGCCTCGATGCCGTCGACGCCGGGCATCTTGAGGTCCATCAGGACCACGTCGGGGTCGAGCGCGCGGGCCCGGTCGACACCTTCGGCGCCGTCGGCGGCCTCGCCGACCACCTCGATGTCGTCCTGCACCTCCAGGAAGGTGCGCAGGCCGCGGCGGACGACCTGGTGGTCGTCGACCAGCAGGACGCGGATCGCGGACAGGGAGTCAGGCACCGGGGACCTCCATCTCGACGATCGTGCCCGTTCCGGGGGACGAGTCCAGGGTGAGCCGGCCGCCGACGGCGGCGGCGCGGTCGCGCATCGAGGCCAGGCCGAGGTGGCGGCCGGCCCGTCGGACGGCCCCGGGGTCGAAGCCGCGGCCGTTGTCGCTGACCCGCAGCACGGCGCCGCGTTCGGGCGTTCCGGCCAGGGTGACGGTGACGCGGCCGGCGCCGGAGTGGCGCAGCGCGTTGTGCAGGGCCTCCTGGGCGACCCGCAGCAGGGCGGCCTCCTGGGCCTGCGGGAGGGCCCGGACGCGGTCGGCGGCGAAGGCGATGTCGGCGTTGTGGGCGCGGTCGAGGACCTGCACCTGGGAGGCCAGGGTGGCGCTCAGGCCGTCCTCCTCCAGCGCGGCGGGGCGCAGTTCGACGACGACGGCGCGCAGTTCGTCGGCGGCCTCGGCGGCGAGCCGGGCGACCTCGGCGAGTTCGGCGCGGGCCCGGGCCGGGTCGCGGTCGACGAGCTTGGCGGCGGCCTTGGCGGTGAGGCGCAGCGAGAAGAGCTTCTGCGAGACGGCGTCGTGCAGGTCGTGGGCGATCCGGGCGCGCTCGCCGGCCAGGGTGAGTTCGCGGCTGCGCTCGTAGAGGCGGGCGTTGGTCAGGGCCAGCGCGGCGTGCGCGGCCAGTATCCGCAGCAGTTCCTCGTCGTGGTCGGTGAAGCCGCCGCCGCCGCGCTTGTTGGCGAGGTAGATGACGCCGATCACCTCGGGCTCGTCCTCGTCGTGGTCGGCGTCGACGATGGGCATGCCGAGGAAGGCGCCGAGTTCGGGGTGGGCCTCGGGCCAGCCGCCGAAGGCGGGGGCGCGGCGGACGTCGTCGAGCCGGATCGGGCCGGTCTCGTGGAGCATCGCGGCGAGCACGCCGTGCTGGCGGGGCAGCGGTCCGATCGCCCGCCACTGCTCGTCGGTGACGCCGTCGACGACGAACTGGGCGAAGCCGCCGTGGTCGTCGGGGACCCCGAGGGCGGCGTACTCGGCGCCGAGCAGCCGGCGGGCGGAGGCGGTGATCCGGCGCAGGACCTCGCGGACCTCCAGGTGGCGGCTCATCCCGAGCAGGGCCTGGCTGACGGCCTCGATGCTGGCCAGGCAGGGTTCGCAGGCGGGCAGGGTGCCGTCCGGCGGCGGGCCGACCGGGACCCGGTCGGCGGGCAGCAGTCCGGCGTGCCGGTGGTCGCTTGGCACGGTGGGCATGACGCCAACCTACCGCCGTCCGCGGGGCCCGCGCGTCGGTCCCCGGCCGGGTGGGGCGCAGGTCCAGCGACCTAGGTCGTGCCCTCCGGACCGCGCCGGACGGGGGCGGGGACGAGGCGCGGACCGGGGCAGGGAACGGGCCGGGGAACGCCGCGGGGGCGGCCCGCCCCGGTCGGGGTGGGCCGCCCCCGTGCTGGTGGCGGTGCCGGGCGTCAGCCCTTCTGCATGACCTCGGGCTCGTGACGGCGCTGGAGGCGGGTGACGATGACGCCGATGACGACGGACATCAGGATCAGCACGCCGGCGTCGAACCAGAACTGGCCCGAGTTGTGGCCCCAGAGCGCGTCGTACTCGGGGTTCTGGAAGTCCTTGTTCCAGGGTCCGAGCAGGTGCGACAGGTCCAGCGTGGTGGCGACCATGCCGGTGCCCCAGCGAGCCGGCATCAGCCAGGCGAACTGCTCCAGACCGGGCTTGGAGAAGATCTGGAACAGGCAGCCGGTGAAGACGACCTGGATGATCGCGAACATGACCAGCAGCGGCATGGTCTTCTCGGCGGTCTTCACCAGCGCCGAGATCGCCAGGCCGAACATCATCGAGGCGAAGCTCAGCAGGATCAGGCCGAAGCTCATCTCCAGGATCGGCAGGTCCTTGACCACCAGGCCGTGCGCGGGCAGCTTGCGCGGCAGGAAGCCGACGGCGGAGATGATCGCGCCCTGGATCACGCTGAAGAAGCCCAGCACGATGATCTTGGACATCATGTACGCCGAGCGGGACAAGCCGGTGGCCCGTTCCCGTTCGTAGATCGCCCGTTCCTTGATCAGCTCGCGGACCGAGTTCGCCGCGCCGGAGAAGCAGGCGCCGATCGCCAGGATCAGCATGATCGTCGCGGCGCCGCTGTTCAGGCCCAGCTGCGACTTCGGGTTCGGCGCCAGCCCCGGTTCGTTGGGGATCAGCACACTGACCGCGCCGAGCACCGCCGGCAGCAGCACCGACAGCGCCAGGAAGCCCCGGTCGGAGGCGAGCACCGAGGCGTAGCGGCGGATCAGCGTCCACAGCTGCGAGCCCCAGCTCTGCGGCTTCGGCGGGCGGACCGCCTCCTGGACGATCTGCGCGGACTGCACGGCGCCGGACTCCACGTCCGCCGAGTACTGCTGGTGGTGCACCGAGCTGCGGTAGCGGCCGGCCCAGTCGTGGTCCGGGTAGTTCTCGAAGGCCTGGAACACATCGGCCCAGGTCTCGTACCCGAAGAAGTGCAGCGCCTCGTCCGGCGGACCGAAGTAGGCCACCGAACCGCCCGGCGCCATCACCAGCAGCCGGTCGCAGAGCGCGAGTTCGGCCACCGAGTGGGTGACGACCAGGATCGTGCGGCCGTCGTCGGCGAGGCCGCGCAGCATCTGCATGACCTCGCGGTCCATGCCCGGGTCGAGGCCCGAGGTGGGCTCGTCCAGGAAGATCAGCGAGGGCTTGGTGAGCAGCTCCAGGGCGACCGAGACGCGCTTCTGCTGGCCGCCGGAGAGGGCGGTGATCCGGTTGTCCGCGCGCTTGTCGAGGCGCAGCTCGTAGAGCACCTCGTCGATCCGCGCCTCGCGCTCGCGCGGCTCGGTGTCGCCGGGGAAGCGCAGCCGGGCCGCGTACTTGAGGCCGGTGCGGACGGTCAGTTCCTTGTGCAGGATCTCCGACTGCGGCACCAGGCCGATCCGCGAGCGCAGTTCGGCGAACTGCTTGTAGAGGTTACGGCCGTCGTAGAGGACGTCGCCGCGGTCGGCCGGGCGGTAGCCGGTGAGGGCGCGCAGCAGGGTCGACTTGCCGGAGCCCGACGGGCCGATGACGGCGACCAGGGACTTCTCCGGGACGCCGAAGCTGACGTCGTTGAGCAGGACCTTCTTGCCGCCCTTGAAGTCGACCTCGACGGTCAGGTGGCGGGCGGAGAAGGAGACGGCGCCGGTGTCGACGAACTCCTGCAGCTGGTCGCCGACCAGCACGAAGCTGGAGTGGCCGACCGTCAGCCGGTCCTGCGGACCGATCAGCTGCCGCTCGACCCGCAGGCCGTTGAGGAAGATGCCGTTGTGGCTGCCGAGGTCGACGATCTCGTACCGGCCGTCGGGCAGCTGGCGCAGCTCGGCGTGGTGGCGGGAGACCTGGAGGTCGGAGACGACGATGTCGTTGTCCAGCGCACGACCGATCCGCATGGTGTTCATGCCGGCGGTCAGGTTGCGGATGACCGTCGGCTGCGGGCCGCCGTCGTGCGGGGCGGGCGCCTGCTGCGGGAACCCCTGCGGGGCGTGCTGCCCCGGGAAGCCCTGCTGCTGCGGGAAGTGCTGCGGCTGGGCCTGCGGCGCCGGCTGCTGCTGCTGCCACTGCTGCTGCGGCGGGTAGGGCTGCTGCGCCGCCGGGGGCTGCCACTGCTGCTGCGGGGCGGCGCTCCGGCTGGTCGCGGCCTCGTGCCAGGCCGGCTGGGCGGCCTGCTGGGCGGCCGGCGCGGAGAACGCGAGCCTGGGGCCGTTCTCGGCGTTGCCGAGGTTGACCACGGCCCCCGGGAACAGCTGGGCCTGCAAGGTGCGGGCACCGCCCGTGTAGGTGCCGTTGGTGCTGCCGTGGTCGTCCAGCTGCCAACCCGCCCCGTTGAAGGAGATGGTGGCGTGCTGCCAGGACACCCGCGCGTCGTCGAACTGGAAGTCCGACTGCGGATTGCGACCGATGGTGTAGGACCGCCCGGGTTCCATGACCCGCTGCTGTCCGTTGATCTCGATGACGAGTTGCGGCACTCTCGCCTGCCCCGCTCTCTCGGTTCCCCCGATGGTGCGCCCCGGCCAGGTGGGGCGAAATGATCGTGAATCTGACGGGGGAATCATTCCAGCCCGTCGGCCGCGGGTGAAAGCCGCCCCCGCGGACTGTGACCAGGCGGCAACGATTCACGGACCGCCCTTGTACGACCTGGTGCGGCCGGACGGCGGGCTCGCCGTCCGGCGGGGCTGCGGGCTCGTCGTCCGCCCGACGACGGGCTCGTCCACGAACCGGACGGGTGCCGTCGCGCCGTCCGGCTCCGGGTAGCGTGGGTGGCACCATGAACGCATCGCCCTTGGCCGCCGAGCCGTTCCCCGCCCCGCAGCCCCGGACCGAGGACGGGCGCACCCTGCTCGTCAAGGTGTTCGGCAAGGACCGCCCCGGCATCACCGCCGGGCTCTTCGCCACCCTGGCCGGGTTCGGCGTCGAGGTCGTCGACATCGAGCAGGTGGTCACCCGTGGCCGGATAACGCTGTGCGCCCTGGTCTCCGCCCCCGCCGCGCGGGGCGCCGAGGGCGACCTGCGGGCCGTGGTGCACCGCTGGGCCGAGGAGCAGAAGCTCCAGGCCGAGATCATCTCCGGCATCGGCGACAACCGGCCGCGCCGCGAGGGCCGCTCCCACGTGACCGTGCTGGGCCACCCGCTGACCGCCTCCGCCGTCGCCGCGCTCACCGCGCGGATCACGGCCGCGGACGGCAACATCGACCGGGTCTTCCGGCTCGCCAAGTACCCGGTGACCGCCGTCGAACTGGCCGTCTCGGGTGTGGCCACCGACCGGCTGCGGGCCGAGCTGGCCCAGGAGGCGGCCACCCAGCGGGTGGACGTCGCGGTGGTGGCGGCCGGGCTGGAGCGGCGGGCCAAGCGGCTGATCGTCATGGACGTCGACTCGACGCTGATCCAGGACGAGGTGATCGAGCTGTTCGCCGCCCACGCGGGCTGCGAGCAGGAGGTCGCCGAGGTGACGGCCGCGGCGATGCGGGGCGAGCTGGACTTCGCGGAGTCGCTGCGCGCCCGGGTGGCGCTGCTGGCCGGGCTGGACGCCGCGGTGACCGAGAAGGTGCGGGCGGAGGTCCGGTTCACGCCGGGCGCCCGCACCCTGATCCGCACCCTGCAGCGGCTGGGTTTCCAGGTCGCGGTGGTGTCCGGCGGCTTCACCCAGGTCACCGACCACCTGGTGGAGCAGCTGGGCCTGGACTACGCGGCGGCGAACACCCTGGAGGTGGTGGACGGGAAGTTCACCGGCCGGGTGGTCGGCGAGATCGTCGACCGGGCGGGCAAGGCCCGCTGGCTGGAGCGGTTCGCCGCGCAGGCCAAGGTGCCGCTGGAGCAGACGGTGGCGATCGGCGACGGCGCCAACGACCTGGACATGCTGAACGCGGCCGGGCTGGGCGTGGCGTTCAACGCCAAGCCGGTGGTGCGGGAGGCGGCGGACACCGCGGTGAACGTGCCGTTCCTGGACACCGTGCTGTACCTGCTCGGGATCACCCGTGAGGAGGTCGAGGCGGCCGATGTGGTGGACGTCCTGGACCACCCGGAGGCCGGCGCGCGGGACTGACGGCGCGCGGGGCCGACCGGACGCACCGAGGGGCGCGCGGACCATGTCCGCGCGCCCCTCGTCGTCGATCCGGTCCGCTGCCCGCCGCTCAGTCCTGCGGCGTGAAGTACGAGACCAACTGCGCCACACCCGGTTCGACGTTCTTCCACGAGCCGGAGAAGCTGAGCACCGCGACGGCCGCGGTCGGGAAGCCGCCGAGCCGCAGCCGCTCCAGCGCGTCCCGGTCGCCCTCGTCGCCGGCCAGCACCTGGGTCAGGCCCAGCACCCCCGGGTTGTGGCCCACCAGGACCACGTCGGCGTACTCCTCCGGGGTCTCCTGGAGGACGGTGATGATCTCGCCGGGGCTGGCGTCGTAGACCCGGTCCTCGTAGACGGTCCGCCGCACCCGCTTCGGCAGCTCGTGCGCGGCGAGCTTCCAGGTCTCCCGGGTTCGCAGGGCGGTGGAGCAGAGCACGTAGTCGGGGTTGATACCGGAATCGGCGAGCCAGCGGCCGGATTCCGGGGCCTGGTGGCGGCCCCGGTCGGCCAGCGGCCGCTCGTGGTCGTCGACGCCGTCCGGCCAGTCGGCCTTGGCATGGCGGAGAACGATGATCCTGCGGGGCGTGTCGGCGCTCATACCCAGCAAGCTTGGCAGAAAAGCCGGCCGCGGGCGCGATGCTGCCGATGGCGCCACCCCCGGCGTCGGGGAGTGCCATCATGCGGGGTTCACCCGGGCGTCCCCCCGGGGTCGGCCGATGTTCCGGGCGGCGACGGTGTCAGCCGATGTTCCGGGCGACGATCGCGACGATCACCAGCAGGACGACGATGCCGCCGATGATCGCGGCGAGCTGGCCGAGCTTCTTGTGGCCGTCGGTGGGGTTCGGTTCGAGAACGGGCATGCCCGGATTCTCCCACCCCGGACACGCCCGTCCCCCACCGGGACCCGTTCCCCCAACGGGACCCGTCAGGCCGCGACGGCCCCGGAGGCCGTCGCCACCGCCTCGTCCTCGATGTGCCGGGCCCGGGCCGCCCGCAGGCCGAACAGCATCTGCGGCACCAGCAGCACCGCCAGGAAGCCGAGCGGCAGGTACCACTCGCCGGTGGCCTGGTAGAGCCGGCCGATCAGGATCGGGCCGGGGATCGAGATCAGGTAGCCGACGCCCTGGGCGAAGGCCGACAGCTGGGCCACCCCGCCGGCCGTCCTGGCCCGCAGGCCGATCATGGTCAGCACCAGCGGGAAGGCACAGTTGGACAGGCCCACCAGGACCGCCCACAGCCACGGCGCACCGGCCGGGGCCAGCGCCAGCCCGGTGTAGCCGGCGATGCCGAAGGCCGCCAGGACCACCACGAACAGCCGCTGGTCACCGCGCCGGGCGGCCAGGTTGGGCAGCACGAAGGACACCGGCACACCGATCACCATGGTCAGCGCCAGCAGCACGCCCGAGGTGCCCGAGGAGACCCCGGCGTCCTGGAAGATCGTCGGCAGCCAGCCCATCACCACGTACGCGCCGGTGGCCTGGAAACCGAAGAAGATCGCCAGCGCCCAGGCGGTGCGGCTGCGGGTGATCGGCAGCCGCACGGTGTCCGCGGCGCCGGGCGCCGCGCCGGCGGACTCCCGCCGCCGGCCGAGCAGCACCGGGATCCAGAGCAGCAGGGCGACGGCGCCGAGCCCGGCCCAGACCCCCAGGCCGAGCCGCCAGTCGCCGCCGAGCCCCTTGGTCAGCGGGACGGTGACGGCGGCGGCCAGCGCGGTGCCGGCCGAGAGCGCCATCGAGTAGAGGCCGATCATCGGCCCGACCTTCTCCGGGAAGTACCGCTTGATCACCACCGGGATCAGCACGTTGGAGACGGCCACCCCGGCCAGCGCGAGCGCGGTGAGCAGCAGGAAGACCGCCGTGCCGCCGGCGAAGGAGCGGGCCAGCACGCCCGCGGTGATCGCGCCCATGCCCGCGGTGACCACCGCGACCGGGCCGAGCCGCCGGGCCAGCCCGGGCGCGGCGAAGCCGAACAGGGCGAAGCAGAGCGAGGGGACGGCGGTGAGCAGGCCGGCCACGGTCGGGCTCATCCCGAGGTCGGTGCGGACCTGGTCCAGCAGCGGCCCGAGGCTGGTGACCACCGGGCGGAGGTTGAACGCGGCGGCGGCGATCGCGAGGGCGAACAGCCAGCCGAGGTGGCGACTTCTGGGCGGAGCCGGCCGCTCGGCCTGCGGCCGGGCGGCGCCCCGGGGGTCGACCCGGGAGGAAGCGGTGACGGGGTCTGCGGTGTCTGCTGCGGACGACATGCGGGCCATCATAGAATGATGGGATGAATTAGCGCATCCTCGAATTGGCATGATGGCCCGACCCACCCGACCCAAGGAGTCCCCCGTGGCGCTGTCCTCGCCGAGGCGCACCCCGCTGTCCGACCAGGTGATCGCCCAGCTGCGCGCGCAGATCACCTCCGGGGAGTGGCCCGTCGGCTCGCGCATCCCCACCGAGGCCGCCCTGGTCGAACAGCTGGGCGTGGCCCGCAACACCGTGCGCGAAGCCGTCCGCGCCCTCGCCCACAACGGACTGCTCGACATCCGCCAGGGCTCCGGCACCTACGTCCTCGCCGCCAGCGAACTCGCCGGCGTGATGCACCGCCGCTTCGCCGACGCCGACCGGGCCCAGGTCGCTGAACTGCGCACCACCCTGGAGACCGCCGCCGCCGGCCTCGCCGCCGCCCGCCGCACCGACCGCGACCTCGACCTCATGGACTCCGCCCTCGCCCGCCGCGAGGACGCCTGGCACTCCGGCAACGCCGAGGACTTCGTCCAGGCCGACGCCGCCTTCCACCAGACCGTGGTCGCCGCCGCCCACAACGACGTGCTCTCCGCCCTCTACGCCGACCTCGGCGAGGTCACCCGGGCCCTGCTGCGCCACGACGTCGGCCCCGAGATCGTCCCCGAGCGCTACCTCGGCCACGACGACATCATCGACGCCATCCGCGCCCGCGACGCGCAGCGCGCCTCGCACGAGGCCGGCCGCGCCATCGGGGCCTGCGACCGGGAGGGGTGACCGGGGGGCCGGTCCCCGGCCGCTCGCGCCTTGCGGGCGGCGGGATTTGGCGTGCTAACGTCCCGTGAAAATTCGCGGACGGCCGGTCTCCGGCCGCAGTGGACCACAACGGGGAGAACTGATGGCGGATCCGGACCTGAAGCTGGGCCAGGGACCGGGTGGCGGGGGGCCCACCAAAGTGTCGACGAGTGCGCTGGACAAGGCGGCCACCGCACTCGACGGCATCGCCACCGACAGCACCACGGCCGGCAAGACCGCCGACGAGTCGACCGAGGCGGCCGCCGGCAAGCTGAGCGGCTGGGACACCGCCGCCGCCCTGCGCGGCGCGGTCAAGGAGTGGCACGAGCAGGTGTCGCAGCTCAACGGCCGCCTCAACCAGGAGGCCGGGATGATGCGGCAGACCCACACCAACTACCTGAACGTCGAACACGGCATCGCCACGTCGTTCACCGGGAAGGCGTGAGCATGAGCCTGCTCGGCTTCGAGGACGTCATGAAGGCGGACCCGTCCGCGATGGCCAAGGCCGTCGCCGACTGGACCGAGATGGCCCGCAAGTACCAGGGCGTCCAGCAGCGGCTGGAGACCGAGGTGCTCTCGGTCACCGGCAACCAGAACCTCTGGCTCGGTTACACCGCGTTCACCGCCAACCAGCACGTCAGCTACACCCGGCAGCAGGCCATCGACGCGCAGACCGAGGCCAAGGCCGTCGCCTCGATCATCAAGGACGCCCAGGCCGACTTCGAGTCGGCGCAGAAGAAGCTGAAGCAGGCCGTCGCCGACGCCCAGGCCGACGGCATGAAGGTGACCGGCACCGGCTCCGTGATGTTCGACGTCGGCGCCCTCGACCCGGCCACCCGAAGCGCCTACCACCACGAGCCCGACTACCAGCGCGAGTGCAACGAGGCCGCCGGCCAGTGGGCGCAGAAGATCAAGATCTATGTGGAGGAGGCGACCGCGGCCGACCAGCGGGCCGCCCTCCAACTGCGCCGCGCCGCCAAGGTCGGCGACATGAGGAACGAGTTCAACGGCCAGGCGGTCGGCGGCGGCGACGAGGCCGACGGCAAGCGGGCCGCCGAACTCGCGGCCCGGCTCAAGGACGGCAAGACCCTCAGCCCGGAGGAGCTCGCCGAGCTCAACAACCTGATGAAGGCCAACTCCGGCAGCCCCGTCTACGGCCAGACCCTGCTCAACACGCTCGGCCCCGAGGGCACCCTGCTGCTCGCCGACGAGCTGGAGGTCCGGCTCAACGAGCGCGGCGGCAAGCTCAAGGGCGAGTACGGCGAACTGCAGACCAACCTCGCCAACACCATCGCCGGCGCCACCAGGGACACCAGCACCAAGTTCTACCAGGACTTCCGCAAGGGCCTCCAGGAAGCCGGCGTCAAGAACATCGACGCCCGCCACTTCGGCGGCAACACAGCGCCGATCTACGGCTACCAGACGCTCGCCACCCTGCTGCAGCACGGCAACGCCGGGTACGGCGCGCAGTTCCTGAACGACCTCGGGGCCGATGTCATAGCCGCCGAACGCAAGGACAACCACTGGAGTTCGCACCAGTTCAACGGCCCCCGCCCGGACCTGGTGCACGACCCGGTGGACGGCGTGCTCAAGCTGATGGGCCAGAACCCCGAGGCCGCCACCCAGTTCCTCGACCCCAAGGGACCGGGCGCCGAGGACCGCCTCAAGTACCTGCTGCGCGACCGCGAGTGGCCCACCACCTACACCAACACCCTCTTCGGCCCGCCGATGAACGACAAGGGCACCCACCAGGCCGGCCTCGCCGCCGCCATCGAGGCCGCCGCCACCGGCGACGTCCCCGGCGACAACGCCCACAACGGCGGCCCCCACACCCCGGCCCAGGCCCGGGTGATGCAGGGCGTCATCGACGCGCTGGACGCCGACGGAAAGGGCAGCGAGGTCCACGACGATCTGAAGATGCCGATCGCCAACGCGCTGTCGGACTACGTGGACGACACGCACCTGATCCTCAGCGAAGACGTCAGCAACGTTCAGCACAACGGCGCCTGGGAGAAGAACGGCGAGGGCCACCTCGGCGGCAGCTCCGACCACATCGTCCGGGTGATGCGCGGCGTCGCCGACGACCCGGAGGCCTACGCCACGCTGTACGCCGCCGAGCGGGCCAAGGCCGCCGACGCCCTGGCCGCCCTCCCGCCCGATCCTCAGCACGCCCCGGAGGACCGGGACATCCCGGCCCGGCAGGTCGGCACGGCACTCGGTGCCTACGACGCGATCCGGACCTCCGTCATCCTGGACGAGAAGGACGACCGGATGGAGTGGGCCGAGAAGACGGGCGAGTTCGCCTCCACGGTGAACGGCAGCGTGACCGGGTTCATCCCGGAGGTCGGTGACATCGCGGGCGGCCTTGTCGATCTCGGCATCTCCGAGTGGACCGACCACATCAAGGAGGACGCCCAGAACGCCGGCAACTCCAAGTCGGCCGATGCCCACTACGCCGCGCTCACCCAGGGCAAGGCCATGGCGGCAGGCTGGGGCGACGCGCACCACGCGGACCCGAAGACGACCAGCGTGGTCTCGCAGGAACTGGGCACCGGCCACACCACCGGTCATGCGAACGCCATGAGCGCCCTCGGACGGAACGGCCAGAAGTGACAATCTCCCGACGGACCTGGGCCGTCGTCGTGGGTGTGCTGGTCCTCGCCCTCGGCGCGGGCGGCTTCGCGACCTGGCAGTACACCAATCTGTTCCTCCCGGACCGCCTCTGCGACGGCGCCGTGGCAACGAAGGACATCCAGAAAGTCCTGGGCGACGGCAAGCTGAAGGTCGTCCAGAGCCGCATGTCCAAGGATCGCGCCGATCCCGAAGGCCGCTGCGCGATCGAGGTCGGGAACGGCTCGGACCTCACCCTCCAGACCCACGGTGTCAAACGCGCGGACGACCGCAGTCTCGTCGATCCCGCGATGTCACAGCCGGACCGGGGTCCGCTCGGTGCCTTCGCCAACGACACCGGCTGGCTGGTGCTCCCGGCAGGCTGCCGGAAGGCCGCCGGCAGCACGGATGTCTTCCCGGACCGGGATGCCGACGTCCTCAGTGCGGATGTGCGCCATCGCGGCAAGCACGGGCTGATGTGGCAGGACGAGCCGTCCAAGGAGACTCCCGACCAGGAGGCCCGCGCCGCCCTCGCCCGGCTCGCCGCCGACTTCGGCGCGGCGCTGGCCAAGTCGTCCGGCTGCGGCTCCGCCGACGTGCCGGACATGCACCTCACCGCCCCCGGCCCGGCCGTCACGCCCGCGACCGACGGGCAGCTCTGCGGCCTGCCGGGCGTGGGGACCGGCCGGAACCTGCCGGAACTGGCCCAGCGGGTCAGCGATCCGGCGGCGCCGCTCCAGTCCTGCTGGGTCTACAGCCAGATCATGTCCGAGCCTGCGCTGCGCTTCACCGTCACCACCGACACCCGCTATCCGACTTTCGTCGCCACCAGGAAGAACCTCGACACCCCGCTGCCGACCGGTTGGCGAGGAGCGGGCACGGACGGCGCGGTCCACGCGCAGTGCGGGAAGGACGACCTCTTCCTCCACCTGTCCGGACGGTCCGACCTCGTCGCCCCCGAACCCAGTGCCTTCAGCACTCCGCTGTTCGCCTCCTGGGTGAACGCCGTGGCCGCGCAGCGCGGCTGCGAGCCGGTCGCCCCGAAGTAACCCCGAAAACGCCGCTGCCCGGCACCCCTCCCACGAGAAGAGGGGTGCCGGGCAGCGGCGTTCGTACCTACCGAACGCGTCAGGCGCCGATGGCGTGCAGGCCGCCGTCGACGTGGACGATCTCGCCGGTGGTCTTCGGGAACCAGTCCGACAGCAGGGCGACGACGCCGCGGCCGGCCGGCTCCGGGTCGCTCAGGTCCCACTTCAGCGGGGAGCGGTCCTCCCAGGTGGCGGCGAGGTCGCCGAAGCCCGGGATGGACTTGGCGGCCATCGAGCCGATCGGGCCGGCCGAGACCAGGTTGCAGCGGATGTTCCGCTCGCCCAGGTAGCGCGCCAGGTAGCGGTTGGTCGACTCCAGGGCGGCCTTGGCCGGGCCCATCCAGTCGTACTGCGGCCAGGCGTACTGGGCGTCGAAGGTGAGGCCGACGACCGCGCCGCCGTCCTGCATCAGCGGCAGCAGCGCCGTGGTGAGCGACTTCAGCGAGTACGCCGAGACGTGCATGGCGGTGGCCACGGACTCCCACGGCGTGTTCAGGAAGTTGCCGCCCAGGGCGTCCTGCGGGGCGAAGCCGATGGAGTGGACGATGCCGTCCAGGGTCGGCAGGTGCTCGCGCACCTGGTCGGCGATGCCGGCCAGCTGCTCCTCGCTGGAGACGTCCAGCTCCAGGACCTTGACCGGGTTCGGCAGCTTCCTGGCGATGCGCTCGGTCAGGCTCGGCCGCGGGAAGGCGGTGAGGATGACCTCGGCACCCTGCTCCTGGGCCAGCTTGGCGGTGTGGAAGGCGATGGAGGACTCCATCAGCACACCCGTGATCAGAATGCGCTTGCCCTCAAGGATTCCGCTCATGACTCAGTGACCCATGCCCAATCCGCCGTCCACGGGAATGACGGCTCCGGTGATGTACGCGGCCTCGTCCGAACCGAGGAACCGCACGGTGGAAGCGACCTCGGCGGGCGCCGCGTAACGGCCCAGCGGCACGCCGGCGACGATCTCCGCGCGGCGCTCGTCGGTGAGCACCGCGGTCATGTCGGTGTCCACGAAGCCGGGGGCGACCACGTTGACGGTGATGTTGCGCGGACCCAGCTCGCGCGCCAGCGAACGGGCGAAGCCGACCAGGCCGGCCTTGGAGGCGGCGTAGTTGGCCTGGCCCGGGGAGCCGGAGAGGCCGACGACCGAGGAGATCAGCACGATCCGGCCCTTGCGGGCGCGCATCATCAGCTTGGACGCGCGCTTCACCACACGGAAGGTGCCGGTGAGGTTGGTGTCCAGGACGGAGGTGAAGGCCTCCTCGGACATCCGCAGCAGCAGGGTGTCGTTGGTGATGCCGGCGTTGGCGACCAGCACCTCGACCGCGCCGCCGTGCGCGGCCTCGATCTCGGTCAGCGCGGCGTCGACCTGGGCACTGTCGGTGATGTCGCAGCGCACCGCGAGCACGTCGTACTTGGCCAGCGCCTCGGGGACCTCACCCGAGCGGCTGGTGATGGCGACCTTGTCGCCCGCCTCGGCGAAGGCCAGGGCGATCGCGAGGCCGATGCCCCGGTTGCCTCCGGTGACGAGAACCGAGCGGCTCAACGATCCACCTCTCTCCGTTGTGTGCGCACGCCGTGTGTCCGCGTACCACTCCGTGATGTCCGCGCACGTCGAAACGATGTACGCGTTGCGACGCTATCGGTCGGCCCGGCGCGGCGACGAATCGGGCTCCCACAGCGCAGCACCGGTGGAACTGTCGGTACCCGACAATTCGGCCCGGGGCGGATTTCCCGCCATTCCCCCATGTGGCGGGGCCGTATTGTCGTGTCCACTGAGCCGCACGTCCGGGAACCCGGCAGCGGGGCACGCCCGTTGTGCCCCCTGGTGCGGCACGAGCCGGGGCCGCCGCACCGGGGCCGACCCGGGCCCACGGCCGGACAGGGGCCCCGGCGACGACGATGCGGAGCGCGGAATGAGCGAGGCACAGGCCGGGACGACCCACCGGCGCGGACGACTGGCGGCCCTGGCCGCACTGGCGGCCGGCGCGGGAGCGGTCGCCTGGGCGCTGCGCGACCTGCCGGCGGCGTTCGGCCGGCGGCCGGACGGCGAGCGGGAGGAGCGGCTGCGCAACTCCCCGCAGTACCGCGACGGCGTCTTCCACAACGCGCCCTCCGAGCTGGCCCGGCCGACCGCCCAGGCGGGCATCGACGTGGAGACGGTGCGCCGGGCGCTGTTCCAGCGCGACGGCCGCACGCCGAGCCACCCGGTGCCCACCGTCCGCCCGGCCGAGGGCGCCGGGACGGCCGCCGAGGGCGTGGCGGTCACCTGGTACGGGCACGCCTCGGCGCTGGTCGAGGTCGAGGGCGCGCGGGTGCTGCTCGACCCGATCTGGAGCGAGCGGTGCTCCCCCGCCGCGCAGGTCGGCCCGCGCCGGCTGCACCCGGTGCCGGTGGAGCTGGAGGAGCTGCCGCAGGTGGACGCGGTGCTGATCTCGCACGACCACTACGACCACCTGGACATGGCGACCGTCCGGCGGCTGGTGCGCAGCCAGTCCGCGCCGTTCGCGGTGCCGCTCGGCATCGGCGCCCACCTGCGCCGCTGGGGCGTGCCCGAGCACCGGATCATCGAGCTGGACTGGAACGAGACCTGCACGCTGGGCGAGCTCACGGTCACCCTGACCGCCGCCCACCACTTCTCCGGCCGGGGCCTGACCCGCAACACCACGCTGTGGGGCTCCTGGGTGATCGCCGGTCCGAACCGCCGGGTCTACTACACCGGCGACTCCGGCTACTTCGAGGGCTACGCGCGGATCGGCGCCCAGCACGGCCCGTTCGACGCCGCGCTGGTGCAGGTCGGCGCGTACGACCCGGCGTGGGCCGACATCCACATGACGCCGGAGGACGCCGTCCTCGCGCACCGCGAGCTGGACGCCGGACTGCTGGTCCCGGTGCACTGGTGCACCTTCAACCTGGGCCTGCACCCGTGGGCCGAGCCGATCGAGCGGCTGCTGGTGGCGGCCAAGGAGCAGGGCGTGCCGCTGGCGGTGCCGCGCCCGGGCGAGCGGGTGGACGTCGACAACCCGCCGGAGCCGGACGGCTGGTGGGAGGGCGTCGCCTGAGCCGGACGGGACCGATGGGACAGGTACGGCCGGAGCCGACGCGCGCCGAGGGGCCACGCCGGGAGGAATGCGCTGGCCGGAAGCCCCGGTGACGGGCCATGATGCCGTGCGGGTACCCCCGTTCACCCGGGGGTCCTGCACCACCGTCCCCCCGACCAGGGAGCCCGATTGCCTCCGCTGCCCCCGACCAGCACGCCCCCGGCCCCCGGCGGCGCCGCCCCGCGCACCGTCGACCCGCTCTTCCTCGGCCTGCCGCTGCGCGCGCTGGCCGACGCCGCCCTCACCCGGGCCCGTGAACTCGGCGTCGACCACGCCGACTTCCGCCTGGAGCGGGTGCGCAGCGCCTCCTGGCGGCTGCGCGACGCCCGACCGGCCGGCACCTCCGACAGCGTCCAGCTCGGCTTCGCCGTCCGGGTGCTGCTGGACGGCGCCTGGGGCTTCGCCGCCGGGGTGGACCTCACCCCGGACGCGGCGGCGCGGGTGGCCGAGCAGGCCGTCGCGGTGGCCCGGCTCTCCGGCGGGATCAGCCGCGCGGCGGGGTCGAAGGAGCGGGTGGAACTGGCCGCCGAGCCGGTGCACCCGGACGTCACCTGGGTGTCCGCGTACGACGTGAACCCCTTCGAGGTGCCGGACGCCGAGAAGACGGCGCTGCTCGCCGGGTGGAGCTCCCGGCTGCTGGCCGCCGAGGGCGTCTCGCACGTCCAGGCGACCCTGCTGACCGTGCAGGAGAACAAGTTCTACGCGGACACCGCCGGCACCGTCACCACCCAGCAGCGGATCCGGCTGCACCCGGAGCTGGAGGCCACCTCGGTGGACGGGCGCACCGGCGCCTTCGAGTCGATGCGCACCCTCGCCCCGCCGGTCGGCCGCGGCTTCGAGTACCTCACCGGCGCAGGCTGGGACTGGGACGCCGAACTCGCCGAGCTGCCCGTCCTGCTGGCCGAGAAGATGCGGGCGCCGAGCGTCGAGGCGGGCCGCTACGACCTGGTGATCGACCCGTCCAACCTGTGGCTGACCATCCACGAGTCGATCGGCCACGCCACCGAACTGGACCGCGCGCTCGGCTACGAGGCCGCCTACGCCGGCACCTCCTTCGCCACCTACGACAAGCTCGGCTCGCTGAAGTACGGCTCCGAGCTGATGCACGTCACCGGCGACCGCACCGCCGAGCACGGCCTGTCCACGATCGGCTACGACGACGAGGGGGTGGCCGCGCAGTCCTGGGACCTGGTCAAGGACGGGGTGCTGGTCGGCTACCAGCTCGACCGGGCGATGGCCGGGCTCAAGGGCCTCGGGCGGTCCAACGGCTGCGCCTTCGCCGACTCCCCCGCGCACGTCCCGGTGCAGCGGATGGCGAACGTCTCGCTGCAGCCCGCCGCCGACGGCCCGTCCACCGAGGGCCTGTTCGCGGGCGTCGAGAACGGCCTGTACATCGTCGGCGACCGCTCCTGGTCGATCGACATGCAGCGGTACAACTTCCAGTTCACCGGGCAGCGCGCGTACGCCATCCGCAACGGCGAACTCGCGGGCCAGGTCAAGGACTTCGCCTACCAGGCGACCACCACCGACTTCTGGGGCTCGATGGCGGCCGTCGGCGGCCCGCAGACCTATGTGCTGGGCGGCGCCTTCAACTGCGGCAAGGCGCAGCCCGGCCAGGTCGCCGCGGTCAGCCACGGCTGCCCCTCGGCGCTGTTCCGGAACGTCAATGTGCTCAACACCCAGCAGGAGGCGGGTCACTGATGGCCGCGACGCAGCCCCACGAACTCGTCGAGCTCGCGCTCGGCCTCTCCCGCGCCGACGGCTGCGTGGTGATCGCCGACGAGGAGTCGACCGCCAACCTGCGCTGGGCCGGCAACGCCCTCACCACCAACGGCGTCACCGCCGAGGGCACCGCCTCCGGCGTGGTCTCCCGCGAGGCCGTCGTCCCGGACGAGGTGGCCGCACTGGTCCTGGCCGCCGAGGAGGCCGCCCGCGCGGCCGGGCCGGCCGAGGACGCCCGGCCGCTGGTCACCACCGCCGAGCAGACGCCCTCGCCGGACTTCACCGCGCCCCCGGCGGAGACCTCGATCGAGGTGTTCGCGCGGTTCGCGCCCGCCCTCGGCCGGGCCTTCGCCGACGCGGCCGGGCGCGGCGAGCTGCTGTACGGCTTCGCCCGGCACGAGATGGTCACCAGCTACCTGGGCACCTCCACCGGCCTGCGGCTGCGGCACGACCAGCCGACCGGCATGGTCGAGCTGAACGCCAAGGCGGCCGACCTGTCCGACTCGGCCTGGGTCGGCGCCGCCACCCGGGACTTCGCCGACGTGGACGTCACGGCGCTGCACGCCGAGGCGACCCGGCGGCTCGGCTGGGGCGCCCGGCGGATCGACCTGCCGGCCGGCCGGTACGAGACGCTGCTGCCGCCGTCGGCCGTCGCCGACCTGATGATCCACCTGAACTGGTCGTCCGGCGGCCGGGACGCCGTCGAGGGCCGGACGGTGTTCTCCCGGCCCGGCGGCGGCACCCGGATCGGCGACAAGCTGGCCGGGCTGCCGCTGACCCTGCGCTCCGACCCGGCCGAACCGGGCCTGGAGTGCGCGCCGTTCGTGCTGGCGCACGCCAGCGAGGACGAGTCCTCGGTGTTCGACAACGGCCTGCCGCTGACCGCCACCGACTGGATCCGCGACGGCGAGCTGGCCTCGCTGGTCACCAGCCGCCACTCGGCCGCGCTGGGCGGCCTGCCGGCCCGACCCGCGGTCGACAACCTCGTCCTGGAGGCGGCCGGCCAGGAGTCCGCGCCGACCCTGGAGGAGATGATCGCCGGCACCGAGCGCGGCCTGCTGCTCACCTGCCTCTGGTACATCCGCGAGGTGGACCCGGCGACGCTGCTGCTGACCGGGCTGACCCGGGACGGCGTCTACCTGGTGGAGAACGGCGAGGTGGTCGGGGCGGTCAACAACTTCCGCTTCAACGAGTCGCCGGTGGACCTGCTCGGCCGGATCACCGAGGTGGGCCGGACCGAGCGCTGCCTGCCGCGCGAGTGGAGCGACTGGTTCACCCGGACGGCGATGCCGCCGGTCCGGGTCACGGGATTCAACATGAGTTCGGTCAGCCAGGCCTCGTAGCCGGGCGGCCGTTGGGGGGGAACGACGGGGATGGACGAGAAGCGCACGGTCAGGACGAGCAAGATGCTGTCGCGGATCCTGCGGCACGAGCCGGAGCGGGTCGGGGTCACCCTGGACCCGGCCGGCTGGGTGCGGGTGGACGTCCTGCTCGCCGCGCTGGCGGCCCGGGGCACCCGGCTGACCAGGGCGGAGCTGGACCACGTGGTGGCGACCAACAACAAGCGCCGCTTCGCCTACTCGCCGGACGGCCTCTCGATCCGGGCCAGCCAGGGGCACACGGTGGCGGTCGACCTCGGTCTGGCCGCCACCGAGCCCCCGCCGGTGCTGTTCCACGGCACGGCGACCCGGAGCCTGGGGGCGATCCTCCGGGAGGGGCTGCGCCCGATGGCCCGGCAGGACGTCCACCTGTCCGCGGACTCCGACACCGCGACCCGGGTGGGCTCCCGGCACGGCCGCCCGGTGGTGCTGGTGGTGGACGCGGCCGCGATGGCCGCCGCGGGCCACGAGTTCCGGGTGAGCGCCAACGGGGTCTGGCTGACGGACGCGGTGCCGCCGGAGTACCTCTCCCGGCCTCTTTGAGGCGTGTCCGCCGACCCGGTCTCGTCGCCGGACCCCTCCGGGCGTACCGTGAGGTGGCCGCGCGGCGAGGCGCGCGGGAGCGTGGACGAGGGCGGTAGGGACATGGTCAAGAGCACCGGGACCGGACAGGTCCACCGGATCACGGGGGCCCGCAGCAGCCTCACCGAGGACGTCCGGGGCCGCCAGCGCCGCTATGTGGTGTCGATGCTGCTGCGGACGGTCTGCGTCCTGCTCGCGGTGGTGCTGTGGGACGTGCAGCGGTGGCTGGCGCTCGCGGCGCTGGCGGGCGGGGTACTGCTGCCCTACTTCGCGGTGCTGCTCGCCAACGCGGGCCGGGAGCGCGCGCCGGGCCTGCCGTCCACCTTCGACGTACCGCCGGAGACTCCGCTGATGCTGGGCCCCGGGGGCACCGGTGGCCGAGGGGCGAATGTGACTCACGGTGCCGATGGGTCGGGCCGTGTGCCCACCGATTCTTCACAGGCTCAGAGCTGAGCGCCCGCTTTGCCCGGCTTTCCCACCCTTGCCTGAGTGGAAAGCTCAAAAGAAGCTCAGATTAATCATGCAAGACCTCCCCATACCCCTCCCCTACCGTGACATACTGCGTACGCGCTCCGCATCCCCCGTCGGAGCGACGGACCGACGCCGGGCAGCTCCCCCCGTGGCTGCCCGGCGTCGCCATGTGTTCTCCGGGTCCGGCTCCCCCGCCCTCCTCCCGGAGGAACGGCTCCGGAGCGTGACAGACTGGCGGTGACCATCCCGCCGATCCCCCACCGATCACGCGCCGATCCGCCGCCGAACGCCCGAGGACGATTCCGATGCTGCTCCCCGACGCCCCTCAGCCGCAGACCCCGATCTGCTCCGCCAAGGGCTGCCGCGCGGACGCCGTCTGGGTCCTGGTCTGGAACAACCCCAAGCTGCACACACCGGACCGCCGCAAGACCTGGCTCGCCTGCGACGAGCACCGCGAGCACCTCTCCCAGTTCCTGGGCGTCCGCGGCTTCCTCAAGGAGGTCCTCCCCTTCGCCGGGTGGACCCCCGACGCGGGCTGAGCCGCGGCAGACCGGCCCTAGCCGCCGATCGCCGACATCGGGCGGGTGGGCTGGTGGAACTCCGGGCTGTCGATCCCGGCGCCCGCCTTCTTGCCCCACATCGCCGTCCGCCAGCGGGCGGCCAGTTCGGCGTCGTCGGCGCCGGAGCGCAGGGCGGTGCGCAGATCGGTCTCGCCGGTGGCGAACAGGCAGTCGCGGACCTGGCCGTCGGCGGTGAGCCGGGTGCGGTCGCAGGCACGGCAGAACGGACGGGTCACCGAGGCGATCACCCCGACCCGGCCCGGCCCGCCGTCCACCAGCCAGCGTTCGGCCGGGGCCGCGCCCCGGGTCGCGGAGGGCTCGGGGGTGAGGTCGAAGCGGGCGGCCAGCCGCTCCAGGATCTCCTCGGCGGTGATCATCGAGGAGCGGTCCCAGCCGTGCTGGGCGTCCAACGGCATCTGCTCGATGAACCGCAGCTCGTAGCCGCGCTCCAGGCACCAGGCGAGCAGCGCGGGCGCCTCGTCCTCGTTGACCCCGCGCATCAGCACCGCGTTGAGCTTGACCGGGGTGAGCCCGGCGGCCTCGGCGGCGGCCAGGCCGTCCAGGACGTCCTGGTGGCGGTTGCGCCGGGTGAGGGTGTGGAAGGTGTCCGGGTCGAGGGTGTCCAGCGAGACGTTGACCCGGTCCAGGCCGGCCGCGCGCAGCGCCGCCGCGGTCCGGGCGAGGCCGATGCCGTTGGTGGTGAGCGAGAGCTCGGGGCGCGGGTCGAGGGCGGCGCAGGCCTGGACGATGCCGACCAGTCCGGGGCGCAGCAGCGGCTCGCCGCCGGTGAAGCGGACCTCCTGGACGCC
>NZ_JZWY01000240.1:0-8702 GCF_000966955.1 Streptomyces sp. NRRL S-495 | reverse complement strand
CCGAGGTCGCGCACCGCGACCGTCACCAGCCGGACGATCTCCTCGTCGGTGAGCAGTTCGGGCTTGGGCAGCCACTGGAGGCCCTGCTCCGGCATGCAGTAGGTGCAGCGCAGATTGCACCGGTCGGTGAGGGAGACCCGGAGGTCGACGGCGCGGCGGCCGAAGGTGTCGAGCAGCACGGCGGTCCCTTCCCGAGTGAGGTGCCGCCTGGTGAGCGGCCGGCCCGGCCACCGTCGCGGCGGCGCCGGGCCAGCTTAGTCATCAGCTGTTCATCAGTGGGCGCCCAGCCCGGTCAGCGAGCGGACCTCCAGTTCAGCGTACTTCGCCGGGTCGGCCTGTTCGCGGGAGAGCACGGTGCCGAGCCAGCCCGCGAGGAAGCCGACCGGGATCGAGACCAGGCCGGGGTTCTCCAGCGGGAACCAGTGGAAGTCGGAGTGCGGGAAGAGCGAGTTCTTCCCGCCCGAGACCACCGGTGAGAAGAGCACCAGCACCACCGAGGTGACCAGTCCGGCGTAGACGGAGCTGACCGCGCCGACCGTGTTGAACCGCTTCCAGAAGAGCGAGAACAGCAGGGTGGGCAGGTTCGCCGAGGCGGCGACCGCGAAGGCCAGGGCGACCAGGGCGGCGGTGTTGAGCTTGTCGGCGAACAGGCTGAGCGCGATCGCCACCGCGCCGATCCCGGCGGCGGCCCACTTGGCCACGTACACCTCCTGGCGCTCGGAGACCTTGCCGCGCCGGATCACGTTGGCGTAGAGGTCGTGGGCGAAGGAGGCCGAGGAGGCGAGGGTGAGTCCGGCGACCACGGCGAGGATGGTGGCGAAGGCGACCGCGGAGATCACCGCGAGCAGCACGGCGCCGCCGGTGGTGCCCGCGCCGCCGCCCAGGTTCTCGGCGAGCAGGGGGGCGGCGGTGTTGCCGGCCGCGTTGGAGGCCTTGATGGTCTTCGGGCCGACCAGCGCGGCGGCGCCGAAGCCGAGCGCGAGGGTCATCAGGTAGAAGCCGCCGATGATGCCGATCGCCCAGAGCACGGACTTCCGGGCGGCCTTGGCGGTGGGCACGGTGTAGAAGCGGACCAGGATGTGCGGCAGGCCGGCGGTGCCCAGCACCAGCGCGAGGCCGAGGCTGAGGAAGTCGAGCTTGCTGGTGCCGGTGGCCCCGTACTTCAGCCCCGGCTCCAGGAAGGCGTTGGCCTTGCCGCTGGCGTCGGCGGCGGCGCCGAGCAGGCTGGAGATGTTGAAGTGGTACTTGGCCAGCACCAGGACGGTCATCAGCGCGGTGCCGGCGATCAGCAGCACGGCCTTGACGATCTGCACCCAGGTGGTGCCCTTCATGCCCCCTATGGCGACGTAGAGGACCATCAGCGCGCCCACCGCGACGATGGTCCAGCGCTTGGCCCCGTCGCCGCTGACCCCGAGGAGCAGGGCGACCAGGCTGCCGGCGCCGACCATCTGGGCGAGCAGGTAGAAGATCGACACCACGATGGTGGAGATGCCGGCGGCGGTGCGCACCGGGCGCTGGCGCATCCGGAACGCCAGCACGTCGGCCATGGTGTAGCGGCCGGAGTTGCGCAGCGGCTCGGCGACCAGCAGCAGCGCGACCAGCCAGGCGACCAGGAAGCCGATCGAGTACAGGAAGCCGTCGTAGCCGAACAGCGCGATGGCGCCGGCGATGCCGAGGAACGAGGCCGCGGACATGTAGTCGCCGGAGATGGCGAGGCCGTTCTGGAAGCCGGAGAAGCCCCGGCCGCCGGCGTAGAAGTCGGCGGCGTCCTTGGTCTGGCGGCCGGCCCAGACGGTGATGCCGAGGGTGGCGAGCACGAAGACCCCGAACAGGGTCATCGTGAGGCCGCGGTGGTCGGTGGCGGATGTGGCGAGCAGGTTCATTCGGCGGCCTCCCGGGGGGCGTGGACGACGGCGCCGCGCGCCTCGCGGATGGCGGCCGCGGGCGGGTCCAGCCTCCGGGCGGCGTAGCGCGCGTACCAGGCCGCGATGGCGAAGGTGGTGACGAACTGGAGCAGTCCGAGGACGAGGGCGACATTGATGTGCCCGACGACCTTGGTGCCCATCAGGCCGGGGGCGTAGCTGGAGAGCAGGACGTAGAGCAGGTACCAGAGCACGAAACCGATGGTGACCGGAAACGCGAAGCTCCGGAACGAGGACCGGAGGCCGCGGAACTCGGCGCTCTCCTCGATGAGTTGGGTTTCGGTGGCGGTGGTGTCGATCGGCGGCGATTCCACTCTGACTCCTCACTCGTTCGGCGTAGTGGTCGCACCAGTGGAACGATCGGACGTGAGCGGCGTCACAGTCCGGATGCGCGCCGCGCAATGCTAGGAGGGTGGCGCGTAAGCCGAAAGGGTTTGACCGTGACCAGCCAGACGTTCACCCCTCTGCACTAACCGATTGGCCGAAAACCACCGTATCCGGGCAAACGAAAGGGGCGGCACCGGCCATTCGGTGCCACCCCGACCACCCGTCAGGACCTCTTCACGACAGGCTCCGTCGAGAGCCCGGGATCAGAACTCGATCCGCACCTTCAGCGCGGAGCGGTCGGCCATCGCCCGGTAGCCGTCCGGGACGCCGTCCAGGTCGACCGTGCGGTCGAAGACCAGGCCCGGCTCGATCGCGCCGGACAGGACGTCCGGGAGCAGCTCGGGGATGTAGGCGCGGGCCGGCGCGACGCCGCCGTTGAGCGAAACGTTTCGGCCGAACATCTGACCGATGTCCACGCCCGCACTGCCGCCGTGCGGCACACCCACGTAACCGACCGCCCCGCCGTCCCGGGCGATCGACACCGCGGTGCGCATCGACTCCTCGGTGCCGACCGCCTCCAGCACGGCGTGCGCGCCCTGCCCGCCGGTCAGCTCGCGCACCGCCTCGATCGCCGCCTCGCCGCGCTCGGCGACCACGTCGGTCGCGCCGAACCGGCGGGCCAGATCGGTCCGGGCGGTGTGCCGGCCCAGCGCGATGATCCGCCCGGCACCCAGCCGGTGCGCTGCCAGCACCCCGCACAGGCCGACCGCGCCGTCCCCGACCACCGCGACCGTGGAGCCGGCCCGGACCCGCGCCGAGACCGCCGCGTGGTGACCGGTCGCCATCACGTCCGACAGCGCCAGCAGGCCCGGCAGCAGCTTCTCGTCGCCCAGCGCCTCCTTGGGCAGCTTCACCAGGGTGCCGTCCGCGAACGGCACCCGCACCGCCTCGCCCTGCCCGCCGTCCGAGCCGACCTCGCCCCAGAAGCCGCCGTGCGGGCAGGAGGTCTGCAGGCCGGGCAGGAGGTCTGCAGGCCCTCGCGGCAGAAGTCGCAGGTGCCGTCCGACCAGACGAACGGCGCCACCACCAGGTCGCCCGGGCGGAAGTCGCGGACCTCGGCGCCGGCCTCCTCGACCACACCGAGGAACTCGTGCCCGATCCGCTGCCCGGCCACCCGCGAGGCGACACCGCGGTACGCCCACAGGTCACTGCCGCAGATGCAGGCGTTCACCACCCGCACCACGACGTCGGTCGGCTGCTGGACGACCGGGTCCGGCACCTGCTCGATCCGGATGTCATTGGGACCGTGGATGACGGTGGCGCGCATGAGGGTTCGTCCTTCGCAGAGGTGTCCGCAGGGGTGGCGCGGACGACCGGAAAACAATCGACCAGATGTACGACGACTGCACCGCCCACTCTATTCCGGCCGGTCCCCGGCAACATTCCGGACAGCGGCGGACCGGGGCCGACCTGGCCGGACCGCCCTCCGCGACCGCCGACGGGCCGTATTCTGTTGCACCATGTACGCGATCCAGCCCGAGACCCCCGGCGCAGCTCCGCGGACCGCCCCCCTCCCGGCACAGCGGTCCGCCGCGCCCGCCGCCGGCTTCGCGGTGGTGGACGTCGAGACCACCGGCCTCGGCCGGACGGACCGCGTCATCTCGGCGGGCGTCTACCAGCTGGATGAGGAGGGCGAGGTCACCGACCACTGGTACACCCTGGTCAACCCCCAGCGCGACCCCGGCCCGGTCTGGATCCACGGCCTCACCGGCGACCAGCTGGCCGGCGCCCCCACCTTCCCGGAGATCGCCGGCGAGTTCGCCGAGCGGCTGCGCGGCCGGGTCCTGGTCGCCCACAACGCGCTCTTCGACTGGAACATGATCTCCCGCGAGTTCTCCCGGGCCGGCCTGCACGCCCCGGTCGACCACCGGCTGTGCACCATGGTGCTCGCCCGCGACCTGCGGCTGCCGCTGCCCAACGGCAAGCTCTCCTCGCTCGCCGAGTACTTCGGCGTCCAGCAGCGCCAGGCGCACAACGCGCTCGACGACGCCCGGGTCCTCGCCGAGGCCTTCCGCCCCAGCCTGCACCTGGCCCGCTCGGGGGGTGTCCCGCTGCCGCTCCAGTCCTGCGTGGCCGTCACCGACCTCGGCGAGGACGCGCCCGCCTCCCCCTCCCGGGCCTCCTGGACCGGCGCGGCCTACCGCCAGGCCAAGAAGCGCCCGCCGTGCCCCTACCCCAACCCGGGGCGCTGGGAGGACGGCAGTCCGCTCGTCCAGGGCATGCGGGTGGCCTTCACCGGCGACACCGCCACCGACCGGGAGCTGCTGGAGGACCGCGCCGTCGAGGCCGGCTTGCACATCGCCACCTCGGTGAGCCGCCTCACCAGCCTGCTGGTGACCAACGAACCGGGCAGCTGGAGCGGCAAGGCCCGCCGGGCCCGCGAGCTCGGCACCCCGGTCGTCGGCGAGGACGCCTTCCTCCAGCTGCTGCGCGAGGTCGCCCCGCACCCCGGTGGGTGAGCCGGTTGTGAACAGGGCGTACCGTGCCCATGTGTACCGTTTTCTGCTCTCCCGGCGCTGGCTGATCACCCTGCTGATCGCCCTGCTGCTGATCCCCACGACCGTCCGGCTGGGGTTCTGGCAGCTGCACCGCCACGAGGCGCGGGTGGACCGCAACGAGCTGATCGCCCGGTCCCTCACCGACCCGCCCGTGCCGTTCGACACCCTGTCGGCGGCGCCCGGCTTCGCCGTCCCCAAGGACCTCACCTGGCGGACCGTGACGGCCACCGGGCAGTACGACCCGGCGCACGAGTTCGTGGTCCGCAAGCGGACCGACTCCAGCGGGGACAAGATCGGCTACTTCGTGATCACCCCGCTGGCGCTCGCCGACGGCGCGGGCACCGTGCTGGTCAACCGGGGCTGGGTGGCCTCCGGCAACTCCGCCGTCGAGTACCCCGCCGTGCCGGCCGCCCCGGCCGGCCAGGTCACCCTGACCGGCCGGCTGCGCGCCGACGAGGCCGCCGGCGGCAGCATCAAGGACCGGGCCGGACTGCCGGACCGGCAGTTCAACCTGATCAGCTCCACCCAGCAGGCCAAGGACACCGGCGCCGCCCTGCTCGGCGGCTACCTGGAGCTCACCGCCACCCAGCCGGCCCCGGCCGACCAGCCCGAGCTGCTGCCCGAGCCCAACCACTCCGACATCGGGCCGCACATGGCGTACGCGATCCAGTGGTGGCTGTTCACCGCGCTGATCCCGGTCGGGTTCGTGGTGATGGCCCGGCGCGAGGCCAAGGACCGCCGCAAGGAGGCCGCCGGGACCGAGGGCCTGCCGGTCGCCGTCCCGGCCTGAGCCCGCCGCTGTTCGGCCCGGACGCGCGGCTGCTAGAGCACATCCTCCAGGTCACGCAGCAGCCGGGCCTTGGCCCGCGCCCCCACCACCGCCTTCACCGGCTCGCCGCCGCGGAACACCATCAGCGTCGGCATCGACAGCACCCCGTAGGCCGCCTGGGTCTCCGGATTGTGGTCCACGTCCAGACTGACCACGGTCAGCCGGTGCGCCTCCTCCCGGGCGATGTCCGCCAGGACGGGCGCCATCTGGCGGCACGGCGGGCACCAGTCCGCCGTGAAGTCCACCAGTACCGGCCCCTCGGCGGCCAGCACCTCGGCGGCGAAGGTCCCGTCCGTCACCGCTGTCACTCCCGCGATCCGCATCATGCTCTACCTCTCCCCTGTGTTCCGGTCGGGGGCCGCGGACGCGGCCCACTCGCACTGCGGCGGCTCCGCGGCGGCCCCGGCCGCCAGCGCGTCGCGCTCCCGCTCGGCCCGGGCGAACTGCTCGGACACCTGGGAGCGGACCTCCTGCAGCCGGGCGATGCACTCGTCCAGTTCGGACAGCTTCTTCCGGTAGACCTCCAGCGAGGCCGGGCAGGAGTCGCCGTGCGGATGCCCCGCCTGCAGGCACTCGACGAACGGCCTGGTCTCCTCCAGTCCGAAACCGAAGTCCTGGAGGGTGCGGATCTGCCGGAGCAGCCGCACATCCTCCTCCCCGTACGCGCGGTACCCGTTGCCGGCCCGACGGGCCGGGAGCAGCCCGAGCTGCTCGTAGTACCGCAGTGCCCGGGTGGTCGTCCCCGCCCGCTTCGCCAGTTCACCGATCCGCATGTCCGGACCCTGCCCTTCCGGCAGCCGTCCGAACGCCGCCGGGACCGACGGTAGACCTTGACGCCGACGTCAACGCCAGCGGCGGTGGCGGCGGCCGGCCCCGCCGCGCCCCCTACCTCCGGCCCGGGCCCACCCGGCAGGATGTCCCCATGGATCTTGGACTGCAGCACAAGGTGTACGTGGTCACCGGGGCGACCCGGGGCCTGGGCCTGGCCACCGCCCGCGAACTCGCCGCCGACGGCGCCCGGGTGCTGGTCACCGGTCGCGGAGCCGCCGCCGTCGACGCCGCCGTGGCCGAACTCGCCGCCCTCGGCGACGGGCCGGACTCGGTGCACGGACTGGTGGCCGACAACGCCGACCCGGGCACCGCCGAACGGCTGGTCACCGCCGCCGTCGAGCGCTTCGGCCGCCTCGACGGCATCCTGATCAGCGTCGGCGGACCGCAGGCCGGACCGGTCGCCACCGCCCCCGAGGAAGCCTGGCGGGACGCCTTCGAGTCGGTCTTCCTCGGCGCCCTGCGGATCGCCCGCGCCGCCGCCGCGACCCTCGGCGAGGGCGGGGTGATCGGCTTCGTGCTCTCCGGGTCGGTCCGCCAGCCCATCCCCGGCCTCGGCATCTCCAACGGCCTGCGCCCCGGCCTGGCGATGGCCGCCAAGTCGCTGGCCGACGAGCTCGGGCCGCGCGGCATCCGGGTGGTGGGCCTGCTCCCGGCCCGGATCGACACCGACCGGGTCCGTGAGCTCGACGCGCTCGGCGGCGACGCGGAGGCCTCCCGCGCCCACCACAGCGCCGCGATCCCGCTCGGCCGCTACGGCACCCCGGAGGAGTTCGGCAAGGTCGCCGCCTTCCTGCTCTCCCCCGCCGCCTCCTACCTCACCGGTGTGATGGTCCCGGTCGACGGCGGCGCCCTGCGCGGCCTCTGAGCCGCCTTCGGGCGGCCGTCCCGGCCGGGGCCGGGCGGGTCAGACCACGCGCGGACGCTTGCGCCGACCGTGCTGACGCCCGGTGACCTCCGGCCGGGCCGCGACCACCCGGATCCGCAGCTCCGCCGGCAGCTCCGGCAGCCCCAGACTGGCCCGCGCCCCGGTGCGCGGGCCGGTCTCGAAGTGCTCGGCGAGCGCGGCCGGATCACCGCCCGGCGTCATCCGCACGACCGCCCGCAGCCGGGGGTGCCGACGCCCGCGCACCAGCCGGACGCCCACCCGCTCGACCTCCGGCAGGGTGACCGCGCCGCTCTCCACCGCCTCCTCCAGGGCCCTGGTGCGCAGCCGCAGCCGCAACCCGGCCACCCCGGGCGTCGGCAGCAGGACGGTCGTCGGGCCGCTGCGGCGCAGCTGCGCCAGCAGCCACCAGCCGGTGCCCAGGACCACCAGCGAGAGGCCCCCGATCACCACCGGCCACCACCAGGACCGGTCCTCCCAGCGGGTGCGCGCGCGGTCGCCGAGCACCGGCCGGTCGGGCGAGGCCAGCGGCCACCGGGACGGCGGCTCCAGGCCGAGGCGCCGGTACAGGTCGAGCCCGCCGAGCAGCACCAGCAGCCCGGCCACCAGCAGCACCGCCCCGACCACCCCCAGCAGCAGCCGGTTGACCGCGATCCGGCTCACGCGCCACCACCGCCCCGTACCGGACCCTCCGGCCCGCCGCCCGCCGCCTTGCTGCTCTCCGCCGCGCTGCCCACCGCCGTGCTGCCCTCTGCCGTGCTGCCCTCGCGCACTGGCTCCTCCTCCGGTACCGGACCGGCCCCGGCCCGCCGACCCGCCGTCCGCACGTCCAGCCGCAGCGGCCCCGCCAGGGTGACCGCCGCCAGCTCCGCGCGCAGCTGCCGCTGCACCGAGGCCGGATCGGCCGGTCCGACCAGCGCGATCCGCACCCGGCGCCGGTTGATCCGCACCTTGAGGTGCTCGACCCCCGGCAGCCCGGCCGCCCGGTCGGCCAGCAGAGCGGCCACACCGGACCGGTCGATGGCCGCCGCGGTGTCCCCGTGCGGGCGCAGCGGCAGCCAGCGGCCGAGGCCGGGGGCGAGCGCGAGCCACAGCAGCCAGCCGCCGAGCAGGGTGGCCGCCCCGGCGCCGAGCAGTACCGCGAGATCGTCCGGGTGCCGGGTGGCCAGCTCGTCGGCGAGGTCCGTGCGCCACTGCCGGGCCGGCTGCCCGGTCCGGACGGCCACCACGTCGTACAGCAGCGCCACGGCCAGGATCAGCAGCACGGTGGCCACCACGACGGCGGCCGTGGTGCGCGGCGCGCGCAGTCGGGGCACCTTCGGAGCCGGTTCGGCGGCCGGGTGCTCCGGGGC
>NZ_JZWY01000239.1:0-4897 GCF_000966955.1 Streptomyces sp. NRRL S-495 | reverse complement strand
TGCCCGCCCCTCCGGGCCCTGACGGCCGGGCCGGCGCACGACGAGGTCCACCCGCCGCACGGCGGGCCCGGTCATCCAGCAGCCGCCGTGGCAGGCCGGCCCGCCACCCGGCCCCGGGCGGCCCCGGCCCCAGCCCGGTCCGGTGCTGCCGCCGCAGCGGCCGCCACCGGTGGCCCAGACCTCCCGCCGGCCCACCCCGGCGCTCCGCCAGGTGCTCATCCCGCCACCTCCGGCACCAGGTGCTCGACCACCACGACGACCTCGGCCACCCGGGTGGCGGTCAGGGCGCGGACATCGGCGCTGATCCGGTCGCGTACGGCGCGGGCCAGGGCGGTGAGATCGGCGGGGAAGGGCAGGTCGACGGCGACCCGCACGGTGACCGGGGCGCTCGGCGCGGACGGGCCGGTCACCGAGACCGTGGGCGGTCCGCCACGCGCGGTCCGGCCCTGCCAGGCCTCGGCGAGCGCCTCCCGGGCGGCCCTGGCGGCGATTCGGGCGTAGACCCGGTCGGCGATCCGCAGCCGGCCGCGCGTGCCGGGCTCCCCGTGCGCGGGCGCAGGGACGAGGGCCGCCATCAACGGCGCCGGTCGCGACTGCGCAGCAGGTCGCCGAGCTCGCCGAGCTCGATGTCGCCCTCCAGCAGACGGCCGACCACGAATCCGACCACCCCCAGCGCGGCCACCAGCAGGAAGGCCGCGAACCCGCCGAAGTATCCGGCGAAGCCCAGGGCCATTCCCACCACCAGGCCGACGATGGCCAGGTTCATGCGTTCCACCTCGTCTTCCGCTGCGGGCTACTTCAGCTTGGGGCGCTGGCCGGAGGAGGCGGGCTCCTCTTCCTCCTCCACGACGTCGGGCTCGTCGGGCAGGTGAACGTCATTGACGGCGATGTTCACCTCGACGACCTCGAGACCGGTCATCCGCTCGACCGCGTCGATGATGTTCTCCCGCACCTGGCGGGCGAGTTCGGGGATGACGACGCCGTACTCGACGACCAGCGCGATGTCGATGGCGGTCTGCTTCTCCCCCACCTCGGCCTTGATGCCGCGCCCGATGCTGCTGCGCCCGCCGGGGACCCGGTCCCGCATCGCCCCGAAGGTGCGGGCGAGGCCGGAGCCGAGGGCGTGGATGCCGCTGACCTCGCGCGCGGCCATCCCGGCGATCTTCTCGACCACGCCGACGGCCAGCGCGGTGCGGCCGCGCTCGGCGATCACCGTCGCGCCGTCGGCGCCCGTCGAGGACGTGGCGGCACCGGCCGAGGGGTTCTTGTGCAGGGTGGCGGGTGTCGGAGTGTCAGGCATGGCTCATCTCCCGTTGTGCGGCTCCAGCTATATCGCAAATCGCTCCAACTCTGGCATTTCGCCACGGTTCCCGCCCCCGGAGCAGCCGGACGGCCGGACCGGCGGAGGGACGGGCGGACGGACGGACGAGCAGAGGGACCGGCGGACGGGCGGACCGGTGGGGCGGGCCGCCGGCCGGAGCGGTCGGCGGACGGGTGAACGGCCGGACGGACACATGGAAGGGCCCGGCCCCGTGGGGTGCCCCACGGGGCCGGGCCTCTCAAGCCTCCGCCGTTCGCAGGGCCCTGCCAGATCCGGAGCACTTTGCAAAGAGTGACTTTGCAAAGTGCCGCCCGGTCGGTCGGCCGCACGAGCGGACACCCACGAAAAGGCCCGGGCCCGTGGGATTTCCCACGGGCCCGGGCCCTCAAGCAGCTGTTTGCAAAGTCCTGCCGGGTCCGAGATGACTTTGCAAAGTCGCACTTTGCAAAGTGAATGGCCGGGCGGCCAGGGGCCAGGCCAGCGGCGACCCGGTGGCCCGGCGGGAACCGCGGTCAGTCGCCGAGGCCGGCCAGGTCGCGCAGCCGGCGGGCCTGCGCCGCCCGTTCGGCCGAGCGCTGCTCGTCGTAGGAGCGGCCGGCGGCGCCCTGGAGCAGGGCCTTGGTCTCGATGACGGCGTTGCGCGGCGCGGCGAGCAGGGCGGCGGCGAGGTCGCGGGCAGCGGCGTCCAGCTCGGCGGCCGGGACGGCGAGGTTGGCCAGGCCGATCGCGGCGGCCTCGGCCGCGCCGACCCAGCGGCCGGTGGCGCAGATCTCCAGCGCCCGGGCGTAGCCGACCAGGTCGGTCAGCGGCTTGGTGCCGCCGAGGTCGGGGACGAGGCCGAGCGAGGTCTCCTTCATGGAGAACTGGACGTCCTCGGCGACCACCCGCAGGTCGCAGCCGAGCGCGAGCTGGAAGCCCGCGCCGACGGCGTGGCCCTGGACGGCGGCGAGGGTCACCAGGTCGGGGCGCCGCCACCAGGTGAAGGCCTCCTGGTAGCCGGCGATGGTCGCGTCGAGCTCCTTGTCCTCGGCGGCGGCCAGCTGGAGGAAGCTGGGCTCGCCGGGGATGCCCTCGGGGCTGAACATCGCGCGGTCCAGGCCGGCGGAGAAGGAGACGCCCTCGGCACGGAGCAGCACCACGCGGACGTTCCCGGGCAGCTCGCGGCCGACGGCGGCGAGGGCGCGCCACATCGCGGGGGACTGCGCGTTGCGCCGCGCGGGCTGACAGAGGGTGACGACGGCGAGGTCGCCGTCGAGCTCCAGGCGAACGCCGTCCTGCTCCCGGCTCGGGGTCTGCGGATCGGTGGCGGGAGCGGTCATGCGGGGACCTCCGGTGGCGAGGGTGCTTGGCTACCGGAGAGTAACAAAACTGACGGCGCAGCGGCAGGGGCCCACCGACGATCGTCGTGCTGCGGTCCGCGACCGGGTCACGGCCGGGCCGCGACATGACGATCGGCGGCCGGTTCGCTCTGGCCGGGGGCGGGCGATCGACGGTCGCCTTCCCGGTCGGCGCCCTGCCGCCGAGTCATCTGTCCGATGAAGTGACGGGGCGTCAGGAACCGGCCCCGGCTGCGGCTTTGTTCTTGCCCCGCGTAGCACCGCCGCGGCCCCGGAGGATCACTCCGGATTCGCTCAGCATTCGGTGCACGAAGCCGTACGAGCGACCGGTCTCCTCCGCGAGGGCACGAATGCTCGCCCCGGAGTCGTACTTCTTCTTGAGATCGGCCGCGAGCTTCTCACGCGCGGCACCGGTTACCCGGCTGCCCTTTTTCAGAGTCTCGGCCACCCGTGCCTCCTCGTAGCGTTGCTCGGTCAGATTCCCATGATCACCCATCCACCGCGTCCTGGCCACCCATTCGACAAGGTCCATGTCTGGAATGGGCGGTCCTGCGGTGGTGATCCGAGCGCACAAGGGCGCTCACGCTGAGTGCACGCCCCCGGAGGTCTACCGCCGTTCGGTGCGAATGGGCTGATCAGCAGCGTGGGCCCGACCACGATCGAGTGGTGGGCTGACGGAAGCTCCTCAAACGGAATGCGCGACCCCTTCATTCCCGGACACGCCGGAAGGAGTAGTTTTTCTGGCGCAGAAAGTGGAGTGAGCGTCTACCGCCGGCCGGACGGGAACACGAAGGCCCGGTCGTCCGTACGGACGACCGGGCCCTGACGTGGCGGAATCAGGCCAGCGTGACCAGGTCGGCGTAGGCCGGGCTCCAGAGGTCCTCGACGCCGTCGGGGAGCAGGATGATCCGCTCCGGCTGGAGCGCGTCGACCGCGCCCTCGTCGTGGGTGACCAGCACGACCGCGCCGCTGAACTCGCGCAGCGCGCCGAGGATCTCCTCGCGGCTGGCCGGGTCCAGGTTGTTGGTCGGCTCGTCGAGCAGCAGCACATTGGCGCTGGAGACCACCAGCGAGGCCAGTGCGAGCCGGGTCTTCTCGCCGCCGGAGAGCACCCCGGCCGGCTTGTCGACGTCGTCGCCGGAGAACAGGAACGAGCCGAGGATCTTGCGGATCTGCACCAGGTCGGTGTCCGGTGCCGAGGAGCGCATGTTCTCCAGCACCGTGCGCTCCGGGTCCAGGGTCTCGTGCTCCTGGGCGTAGTAGCCGATCTTCAGGCCGTGGCCCGGGATCACCTCGCCGGTGTCCGGCTTCTCCACCCTGGCGGACATCCGCAGCAGGGTGGTCTTGCCGGCGCCGTTGAAGCCCAGCACGACGACCCGGGAGCCCCGGTCGATGGCCAGGTCGACGTCGGTGAAGATCTCCAGCGAGCCGTAGGACTTGGACAGCCCGCTGGCGGTCAGCGGGGTCTTGCCGCACGGGGCCGGGTCCGGGAAGCGCAGCTTGGCGACCTTGTCGTTCATCCGGACCTGCTCCAGGCCGGAGAGCAGCTTGTCGGCGCGGCGGGCCATGTTCTGCGCGGCGACGGTCTTGGTGGCCTTGGCGCGCATCTTGTCGGCCTGCGCGTTCAGGGTCGCGGCCTTCTTCTCGGCGTTGGCCCGCTCGCGCTTGCGGCGCTTCTCGTCGTCCTCGCGCTGCTGCTGGTACTGCTTCCAGCCCATGTTGTAGACGTCGATCGCGGAGCGGTTGGCGTCCAGGTAGAAGACCTTGTTGACGACCGTCTCGACCAGGTCGACATCGTGCGAGATGACGATGAAGCCGCCCTTGTAGGTCTTCAGGAAGTCCCGCAGCCAGACGATCGAGTCGGCGTCGAGGTGGTTGGTGGGCTCGTCGAGGAGCAGCACGTCCGAGTCGGAGAACAGGATCCGGGCGAGCTCGACGCGGCGGCGCTGGCCACCGGAGAGGGTGTGCAGCGGCTGGTTGAGGATGCGGTCCGGCAGGCCCAGCGCGGCCGCGATGGTCGCGGCCTCGGCCTCGGCGGCGTATCCGCCCTTGGTGAGGAACTCGGTCTCCAGGCGCGCGTACTTCTTCATCGCGTTCTCCTGGGTGGCGCCCTTGCCGTTCGCCATCCGGTCCTCGTTCTCGCGCATCTTCTTCAGCACGGTGTCGAGGCCGCGGGCGGAGAGGATGCGGTCCTTGGCCAGGACGTCGAGGTCGCCGGTGCGCGGGTCCTGCGGCAGGT
>NZ_JZWY01000238.1:0-1292 GCF_000966955.1 Streptomyces sp. NRRL S-495 | reverse complement strand
GGCAGGTAGCCGACCTCGCCGGAGCGGATCACGCTGCCGGCCGCGGGGATGCCCTCGCCGGCCAGCACCTTGGTCAGCGTGGTCTTGCCGGCGCCGTTGCGCCCGACCAGGCCGATCCGGTCGCCGGAGGCGACCTTGAAGTTCGCGGACTCGATCAGGATCCGGGCGCCGGCGCGCAGTTCGAGGCCGTTGACGGAAATCATGGCTGGGCACTACTCCTGGGACGTGGGCGGGCGACCGGACGGACTCGGGCCGAGGCGGCGGGAAAGGGCGTCGTCGACGGGGTTCGGCGGACCGCTCGGGGCGGTGCCGCGCACCCGCTAGTGCCCGGAGAGAACAGCCATGACAGCAAGTCTACCGGGCCGCGCGCGCGGCCCCGGAGGAGCTACCCGCCCGGGGTACCCGGCAGGCCCCGGCCGGACGGCCCGGGCGCCGGACGGCAGCGGCTACCGGGCCTGCGGGCTGTCCGCGTCCGGCGCCGCGCAGCCGCCCGCCGGGGGGACGGCGGCGAACGGCTCGGCCGCGCTGCCGCAGGCGGCCTCGGGGGCGGCGGCCCAGGTGTCGAAGACCCGCGGGGTGACGATCGGCCCGTCCGAGATCAGCACCCGGCGCTCGTCCAGCGCCTTCATCGAGACGCCGGGGCCGGAGTTCAGCTGCCAGCCGGTGCTGTCCAGCCGGTAGCCGGAGATGCCGCCGGAGACCTGCTGCCCGGTGCTGTTGGCGCAGCTGCGCGGGACCAGTACCGCGTAGTCGGTGGCGACCGTGCGCTCCGGGTCGTAGACGCAGTTGCCGGCGGGCTTGGAGTTGTAGCGCAGGTCGCCGTCGGCGTCCCGGAAGCCCATGGTCAGCTGGGGCGTGACCACCGCCACCCAGGGGGTGGACTGCTGGACGGTGCGCAGCGCGGCCGAGGCCCGCTCGGTCGCCTGCTGCTTGCGCTGCTCCTCGGTGCGCTTGTCGGCGCCGGGCTCGCCCGCGGCGCGCAGCCAGTCCGCGAGGCCGGGTACCGCGCGGTGCCAGCGGACCTGCTGGTCGCCGGGGCGCACCGAGGTGACCAGGCCGTCGTCCCAGACCACTACGGCGTTCTCGCCGGCCATCGACAGGTAGAGCGCGGTGGCGCCCTCCCGCTGGTAGGACCAGGCGTGCTCGCCGGTGGCCCGGTGGTAGGCCTCCAGGCCGGGGCCGACCCGCAGGTCGAGGTCGGCGGCGGCGAGGGTCGCGGTGGGGTCGGCGCTCGGGTCGGCGGCGCTCCGCGCGGCCACCCGGTCGCCGAACGGGACCGGCTTGTTGGCGTG
>NZ_JZWY01000237.1:0-1582 GCF_000966955.1 Streptomyces sp. NRRL S-495 | reverse complement strand
GCGCGGCGGCGCCCGCCACAAGGACCAGCAGTACCGCCAGGGCAGGCAGGATCGATCGGGGGCTGAGGGCGCGCGACTTCCAGGACACGGGCGGAGCGTACCTTTCGGCGCCCGCGCGAGTCAGCCGCGATTCGCCGTACCGCCGAACGGCGCAGTCCCCCGTGGCGGCCGGGCGGGGTTGTCCCGTACCCGCCCGGCGACCTGCGCCGTCGGGCCCGGCGGGGCCCGGGCGGGGCCTCGCGGTAGGGCTCCCGGGGCGGTCAGGACTGTTACGGAGGTGATACACGGCACACCGCCGGACGGCGTTCGAATATCGCCCACTTTAGGGTGACATTCGGCTTTTCCCCGGCCGGGCGGCCCTACTGTCGGCAATCGGGACACCACTGTGCGTGCCCTGCCCGCCTCCGCCCAGCCTGCTCCGCCCCGCGCGTGGCACCGTCCGGGGAAACGCCCGAGGAGAGACCATGCGATTCGGCCGCCTGGCGCTGGCCGCCGCCACCCTGCTGCTGCTCACCACGGCCGGCGTTCCCGCCGGGACGCCGCTGAGCCAGACCGAGCGGCACGCCCTCTCCTCCGACGGGATCTCGCCGCGTGGGGCCGCGCCCCGTCCGGTGGTGCAGCGGCCGCCGCACGAGCCGCCGTTCGGGGCCTTCGTCGGCTCCTGGGACCGGTACATCCCGCAGATCGGGCGGTACTCGCAGTGGCTGGGCAACGCGAACCTCCAGGTCGGGCACACCTATCTGGCGGGCAACGGCTGGGCGGACATCGAGGGCGAGCCGGCGGTGCTCGGCATGTGGTCGCAGTGGCGGCTGGCGGACCCGTCCCGGATGCTGATCCTCGGTGTGCCGATGCTGGTGCCGAACGAGGCCGATGTGCCGGACGGCGAGGTGGCCCGGCTGCTGGCCCAGGGTGCGCGCGGCGACTTCGACCGGCACTTCCTGAAGCTGGCCCGGCGGCTGGTGGCGCTCGGCGGTGCGGACACCGTGCTCACCCTCGGCTGGGAGATGAACGGCGTCACCTACACCCACCGCTGCAAGCCCGATCCGGCCGCCTGGAAGACCTACTGGCGGCGGATCGTCACGGTGATGCGCTCGGTGCCGGGGCAGCGCTTCCGCTTCGACTTCACGCCGAACCGGGGGCTGGACGCGATCCCGTGGACGAAGTGCTACCCCGGGGACGACGTGGTCGACATCCTGGGCATGGACAGCTACGACCAGCCGGCCGGCGGCACCTTCGACGACTACGTGCGCGAGCCGTACGGGCTGCAGGACCAGGTGGAGTTCGCGGCCAAGCGCGGCAAGCCGGTCTCGTACCCGGAGTGGGGGCTGTTCCGGAACGGGGACAACCCGGAGTTCGTGCAGCGGATGGTCGAGTGGATCCGCACCCACGACACGGCGTACCAGACCGTCACCGACTACTGCCCGCACGGGTTCTGGCAGTGCGACCGGAACCCGCGGGCCGGTGCCCGGTTCAAGCAGCTGATGACGGGCTCCAAGGGGGCCCCGGCCGCGCCGACGCCGCCGACGCCGCCCTCGGCCCCGGCCGCGCCGGTGGCGCCGAGTGTTCCGGCGCAGCCGACGCC
>NZ_JZWY01000026.1:0-15851 GCF_000966955.1 Streptomyces sp. NRRL S-495 | reverse complement strand
CCACCCCGGACGACATGGACGAGCTGCTGAGCCGCCGCCGCGGCACCAAGCTCTTCCTGGCCCACCCGAGGGCCATCGCCGCCATCGGCCGCGAGTGGAACCGGCGCGGCCTCTACCCGGACACCGTCGAGCTGCAGGGCCGCCGGGTCCTCGGCTGGCGCGGAGTGCCGCTCCTCCCGTGCAACAAGATCCCGATCACCGGTGGCGGCACCACCTCGATCCTCGCGATGCGCACCGGCGAGGACAACCAGGGTGTCATCGGTCTGCACCAGACCGGAATTCCGGATGAAGTCGAGCCGAGCCTTTCGGTGCGATTCATGGGAATCGACGAGAAGGCCATCATTTCCTATCTGGTGAGCGCCTACTACTCGGCCGCGATTCTGGTGCCGGACGCCGTCGGCGTGCTGGAGAACGTCGACATCGCCCACCGCCAGGACTGACCGGGTCGGCCGGGACCGCGTCGTCCGTCCGGTCGGGGAACAACCCCCGGCCGGACGGCGCCCCTGACGGTCCCGGCCCGCCGCAGGGCCCGTCCGCCACCGGGCCGGCCCGTCGTACCACCAAGGGGGAGGACCCATGGGAATGTTCACGCTGGAGCGCGACCATCGTGAGGGGCACGAGGCACGGGACGTCCTCGCGCGCACCCGCACCCTGGTCGACCCGGTGCTGCGGGCGGCCGTCGACTCGCTGCCCGGCACCATGCGCCGGGTGGCCGGCTACCACTTCGGCTGGTGGGAGGCGGACGGCTCGCCGTCGGCCGCGCCCTCCGGGAAGGCCATCCGGCCCGCCCTGGTGCTCGCCGCCACCCAGGCCCTCGGCGGGGACCCGGCCAAGGCCACCGCCGCCGCGGCCGCCGTCGAGCTGGTGCACAACTTCACGCTGCTGCACGACGACATCATCGACCGGGACGAGACCAGGCGGCACCGCCCCACCGCCTGGCTGGTGTTCGGCACCACCGAGGCCATCCTGGCCGGCGACGCGATGCACTCGCTGGCCCTGCGCCTGCTGGCCGAGGACGGCCACGCGGTGTCGGGCGACGCCGTCCGCCGGCTGGCCGACTGCGTGGTGGAGCTGTGCGAGGGCCAGCAGATCGACTGCGCCTTCGAGCAGCGCAGCGACGTCTCGCTGACCGAGTGCCTGGCGATGGCCGAGGCCAAGACCGGCGCCCTGCTCGGTACCGCCTGCGCGCTGGGCGCCCGGTACGCGGGCGGCTCCGAGGAGGCCGCGCAGGCGCTGGACGGCTTCGGCCGGGAGATCGGTCTGGCCTTCCAGCTGATCGACGACCTGATCGGCATCTGGGGGGACCCGGAGGTCACCGGCAAGCCGGTCGGCGCGGACCTCCTGGTCCGCAAGAAGTCGCTGCCGGTGGTCGCCGCGCTCCGCTCCGGGACGCCAGACGGGGACCGGCTGGCGGAGCTGTACGCGCTGGAACGGCAGCTGACCGCCGAGGAGTTGGCGAGCTGCGCGGCCGCCGTCGAGGGTGCGGGCGGGCGGGCCTGGGCCCAGGGCGAGTCCTGTGAGCGGATGGCGGCGGCGATGTCCCAGCTGGCCCTCGCGGTGCCCGAGCCCTCGGCGGCCGACGAGCTGCTCGCGCTCGCCGAGCTGGTCACCCGCCGGACCCACTGAGGGAGCTGGTCCCCCGCCGGACCCACTGAGGCCGGGCGACGCCGCCGGGGGAGCGGGCACCCCGCTCTCCCCGGGGCCGGGACCGAGGCGGCGACACCGGGGCCGGAACCGGTCCCGCGACACCGGGGTCGGAACCGGTCCGGCGCCCGCCGCCGTCAGGCCGAAGCCTCCAGCAGCCGCCGTTCCTTCGCCGGCTCGATGCCGTGGATGATCCGGCCGCGCTTGCGCCCGTCCGGCTCGGTGTCCTCGGCCGGTCCGCGCCGGCGCAGCCAGTCCCAGGTGTCCCGGGCGGTCTCGGCGAAGGGCCGGCAGCGCAGTCCGGCCGCCTCCGCCCGTCCGGAGTCGACCCGCCAGGTCCCCGCCGACTCGGCCCCCTCGGGCAGCCAGAGCGGCAGTTCGCTCCACGGCTGGACGCTGTCCGGCCCCTCCTTCAGCAACCGCTCGTCCGGGACCCAGACCAGCTCGACGTCCGCGCCGCCGGCCACCGCCGCGCACCCCGCCAGGAACTCCCCGTAGGTGAGCAGGTCGGGCGGCGCCGTGGTGAGGAAGCTCCCGGTGGTGCCCGCCGTCAGCAGGTCCAGTCCGAAGGCCGCGAAGTCCCGGACGTCGATCAGCTGCATCGGCCGGCCCGGCTCGCCCGGTGCCAGTACCCGGCCGCCCCGGGCCATCCGCTCCAGCCACCAGGGCAGTCGGCCGCCCCGCTCGTACGGGCCGATCAGCAGGCCGCTGTTGAGGATCAGCGCGCGGTCGGCGCCGAAGTACTCCAGGACGGCGCGCTCGCACCCGGCCTTGAGCGCGGCGCTGAACTCCTGCCCGGGCGGGGTGTCGGCGGGGCAGGGGTGCAGCGGTGAGGTCTCGTCGACGGCCCGGGCCGGCCAGTCGGCGAAGGCGTGGACGGAGGAGATCAGCGTGTAGTGGCCGACGCGGCCGTGCAGCAGCCGGGCCGTGGCCGCGGCCTGGGCGGGCTGCTGGGCCGAGGTGTCGACCACGGCGTCCCAGTGCCGGCCCTCGACCAGCCGCGCCAGGTCCTCGGCCGAGTCGCGGTCGCCGCGGACGGCCTCGACGTCGGACAGGTCGGCGGCCGTGCGGCCGCGGTTGAAGGTGGTGACGTGGTGGCCCCGGGCGAGGGCCTCGGAGGCGAACGCCCGTCCCAGGAAGGAGGAGCCGCCGAGCAGAAGGATCTTCATACCGGCAAGGCTGTCCCGGTCAGTCGCTCCGCATACCGCCGTTCGCCCTGGGCGGAGGCCCGCCCTCCGGACACCCCGCTCCCGCGGCCGTCCCTCCGTCCCCGTCCGTCCCCCCTCCGCGCCCGTCCGCCCCCTGCCGCCGCCACCGGGATGCCGCCCCCCGGAGACCCGCATAGCATCCGATCTGTACCGATATCTACGTCATGCCCCCGAGGCCCGACGCAGGGGAGAGCGGCACCATGGTCAACCCGGCACTCGTGGACCCGGACACCATCCGCGCGACCGCCGCCCGGGCGTGGATCCGCGGCTGGCCGATCCTGCAGAACTACCGCACCCTCTACACCCAGGCGCTGGACGACGCGGACCCTCGCTACGTCGGCGGTTTCGGCGTCTTCCGGCACTACCCGCACCCCTTCACCCCGGCCAACACCGATGTCGTCACCCCCAACAACGACACCCCCTACTCCTGGGCCTGGCTCGACCTGCGGACCGAGCCCTGGGTGCTCTCGGTGCCCGCGACGGACCGCTACTACGTCCTGCCGGTGCACGAGCTGGACACCGTCTACGCCGGGTTCGTCGGCTCCCGGAGCACCGGCCGGGAGGCCGGCGACCATCTGGTGGCCGGCCCGGACTGGCACGGCGAGCCGCCGCCCGGCATCAGGAGCGTGATCCGCGCGGCGACCCGGCTGGTCGGCATCCTCGGCCGCACCCAGTCCGACGGGGCCTCCCCCGAAGCCGTCCGGGAGCTCGGCGCGATCCAGCAGGGCTACCGCCTCCGCCCGTTGCACGAGTACACCCGCGCCCCGGAGCCCGAGCCGGCCCCGCAACCGGTCTGGCCGGTCTGGCGTGAAGAGGCGCTGGACACCGTCGAGTTCCTCTCCTACCTCGACTTCCTGCTCGGCTTCTTCCCGGTCCTGCCCGCCGAGGCCGAACTGCGCGGGCGGCTGACCGACCTCGGCGTCGACGGCCGGGGCGAGTTCGAACCGGCCGCGCTGCCCCTCGCGGTCCGGGCCGAGATCGAACGCGGTATCGCCGACGGCAAGGCCGAACTCGCCCGCGCCGCCGCGCGCACCGAGTCCTCGGTCGGGCTCTTCGGCACCCGCGACCGGATCGGCACCCGGTACCTGGACCAAGCCGTCGGCGCGCTCACCGGCCTGTACGGGCTGCCCGTCGAGGAGGCCTGGTACGGCGCCTGGCAGGCGGACAGCGAGGGGGAACGGCCGCCCGACGCGCGCCGGCACGACCACCTGCTGCGCTTCCCGGCGGACGGACTGCCGCCCGCCCGCTACTTCTGGTCCGTCACCATGTACGCGCTGCCCGGCCGCCAACTGGTCGACAACGCCCTGGACCGCTACGCGATCGGCGACCGGACCCCCGGTCTGGTCCGCGACCCGGACGGCGGTCTCACCCTCCACCTGTGCCGCGAACGGCCCGCCGACCCGGACGAGGCCGCCAACTGGCTGCCCGCGCCCGACGGCCCGTTCACCGCGGTGCTGCGCGTCTACGGCCCGGACGGGGCGGTGCTCGACGGCCGCTGGACGCCGCCCCCGCTCGTCCGGCGCTGACCCGCCGGCCACCACCGGTCCGAGCCAGGGCCCGGGAAGGACGCCCCCCATGACCCAGCCCGAGCTGGAGGCCATGGCCGCCGACGCCTATGTCTACGGCTATCCGCTGGTCGCCGGCCTCACCATGCTCGACCGCTTCGTCGACGGCGGCCTGGGCGTCCTGCCGCCCGCCCCGTTCAACCGCTTCGCCCACGCCGCCCGCCGGGCGGGCCCCGAGGACGACTTCGGCTCCGCCAACGTCGACGTCCTCTACTCGGTCGCCCCGCTGGACCTCTCCGAGGGGCCGCAGCTGCTGCGGGTGCCCGAGGCCGGACCGGCCTACTACGTGCTGCAGTTCGTCGACGCGTGGACCGCCAACTTCGCCTACATCGGCAGCCGCGCCACCGGCACCGCTGCCCAGACCTGGCTGATCGTCCCGCCCGGGTGGCACGGCACCCCGACCGATCCGGACCGGGTGATCGTCGCGCCGACGACCGTCGCCGTCCTCGTCGGCCGGTTCGCCTGCGCCGGCCCGGACGACCTGCCCCGGGTGCGGGCGCTCCAGGCCGGGCTGGTCCTCGAACCGATGGAGCCGGGCGGGCTCGCCGCCGGACTGCCGGCGCCGGACCCGGAGGTGCCCGAGCGGCTGGCGTTCTTCGAACGGCTCCGGGTCTGGGCGGCCGCCTTCCCGCCGGCCGAGCCCGACCTGGACTACCAGCAGCGGTTCGCGCCGCTCGGCCTGCTCGACCCCGGGCCCTCCCCGTACCGCAGGGCCGTCCCGGACTGGACGCTCGCCCTGGCGAGCGGCCTCGCCGCCGGACGCGAACGGGTCGAGGACGCCACCCGGCCGCCCGAGGACCACCCGGCCGGCGAATGGCGGGCGGCGCTCCACCTGTTCGACCACAACGTCGACTTCCTCGGCCCGGGCACCCTGGACGGCCCCGAGTGGCGGATCGCGGACCGCCGCGCCGCCTACCTCAGCCGGGCCGCCGCCGCGCGGGCGGGCCTCTGGGGCAGCCACGCCTACGAGGCGCTGTCGGCGGCCACCACCGAGGACGCCGACGGCCGCCCGCTGGACGGCGCCCACCACTACACTCTCCGCTTCCCGCCGGACGGCCTGCCGCCCGTGGCGGCCTTCTGGTCCCTCACCGTGTACGGCCTGCCCGACCACCGCCTGGTGCCCGACCCGGGCGGCCGGTACGCGATCGGCGACCGCACCCCGGGCCTGGTCCGTGACCCGGACGGCGGTCTCACCCTCCACCTGTGCCACGAACGGCCCGCCGACCCGGGCGAGGCCGCCAACTGGCTGCCCGCGCCCGACGGCCCGTTCACCGCGGTGCTGCGCCTCTACTGGCCGGGCCCGGCGGCCCTGGACGGCTCGTACCGCGTCCCGCCGCTGCGCCGGCGGTAGCGGGGGTCGACGGGCCGCCCTTGGCGGCTCAGTGCGGCGTGGGGCCCGTGGAGGCGGGCGGCCCGGAGGGAGCGGCGGTGGACGGGGACGGGGACGGGGTCGCCGACCCGGTCGGGCTCGGCGTGGACGTGGGGGCCGGCGTGGGCGTCGTGGTCGGCGTGGGCGTGGCGGTCGGGCTGGCGCCGCCGGTCGGGGTCGTCGTCGGGGCCGGGGTGGCCGTCGGCGGAGCGGTGGGTGCCGGGGTGCCGGACGGGGTCGGCCCGCCGGTGGGGGTGGGGCTCGGCGCGGTGGTCGGTTCGCCGGTGCCCGGCTCGGCCGGGGCCGAGGTGGACCCGCCGCGGTGCTGCGGTCCGCCCTCCAGGGTGACCACGGCCTGCGAGGGCGGCAGCGCGATCCGGGCGGTCCAGCGGGTCGCCGGGGCGAGGTCCTCGTCGACGCTGACGATCACGGTGATCCGCTGCCCGGGCGCGAGCGTCCCGGAGTCGCGGCTGAGCCGCAGCCAGGACGCGTCCACCACGGCGTGCCAGCGGATCTCGGTGCCGCCGGAGTTGGTGAGGGTGAGCACCGTCCGGTTGCCGTACTCGCCCGCCTCGACAGTCAGCAGACCGGACGGTGCGGGCGCCCCGTTCGAGGGGGTGCCCGGGCCGGACGGCACGACCGCCGCCCCGCCGGCGGGGGCCGGTGCCGCGACCAGGGTGGGGCTGGCGAGCGGGGTCGCACCATGGGCCGGGACCGGGATCAGCGGGCCCTGGATCCCGGGGAGCAACGTTTCTGCACTGAGCGGCCCCGCCCCGGCGAGCTCCATCCCGGCCACCGCGGGGCCAGTGCCCCGGCCCGTGGTCCCGCCGATTCCGCCGGTCCCCCCGGCCGCGCCGATCACGGCGCCGAGCAAAGTGCCGTCCACCGGGACGGCCGAAGCCTCCGGGCCCCGGCCCGCCGTACCGTCCGCCGCGTCCCCGGGACGTCGCCCGCCCGCCGGGCGCCCGTCGCCCTCGACCCGGACCGAGGAGACCGCCGCGGCCGTCCCCGGCCCGCCGCCGCTCCGGTGTCCGGCCCACAGCGCGACGACCGGCGCGGCCAGGACGGCCGCCAGCACGCCGGTGGTCACCACCCGGCGCCGCACCGTGGGCCCGCGCCCGGAGTCCGGCGCGCGGTGGCGGGGGAAGCCGCCCTGGTCGAAGCGGAGCCCCGGCTCGGTCACCGGGACCGGCGTGCCCGCCCGCCGCCCGGTCGGCTCCCGGGTCGCCGACGGCAGGAACGCCGGGGTGTCCGCCGGGGTGCCCGCCGGGGTGCCGGACCCTCCGGCCGGGGAGCCCGCCGCACCCGGCCCCGGGCCGGACCCCGACCCCGCCGGCGCGGTGAGCACCGGCAGCCCGGACAGCCCCTGGCCCTGCGGCACCTCGCCCGCGACCCGCTCCGCCGTCCCCCGGCAGGTCGGGCAGTCCACCACGTGCTGCACCAGCTCGCGGCGGAGCGCCGGGCCGAGCACCCAGTCCCGCCAGCTCTCCGCCCCGGCGCCGCCGAGCCGGTCCAGTTCGGGGCAACTGCCCACGCCGAGCACCAGCAGGGCGGCCCTGGTCCGGTCGACCTCGGCCCGCGCGGAGGCGAGCAGCACCCGGACGGTGTCGAAGGGCTGCCCCAGGACGGCGGCCACCTCGATCGGGCTGAGCCGGTGGCGGACGGCCAGCTCCAGCGCCTCGCGCTGCTCGGGATCGGTGCCGGCCGCCTCGGGCCAGGCCAGTGAGGCCAGCTCGCGCCGCCGCCGGACCGCCTCCGTCCCGCCGTCGCCGCCCGCGCCCGCTGCGTCGCCGCGCGCCGCGTCCCTGCCCGTCCCGGCCGCCCGGATCCCGCGCGCACTGCCCGCCGCACCCGCCGTACCGGTGTCCGGACCGCCCTGCGGGCCGTCCGCCAGCCGCCGCAGGCAGCAGTACCGGGCCAGCGAGTAGAGCCAGGCCCGGAGCAGCCCGGGCTCGGCCAGCCGGGCGCCGTGCCGCACCGCCAGCTCGCGCACCTCCCGCAGGGCGGCCGCCGCGGCCTCGTGCTCGCACAGCACCGAGAGGCAGTAGGTGAAAAGGCCGTCGACCTGTCGCTCGTATGCCGCGAGGACGGCGTCGCGCGGCCCTTCCGTACTCGTCGTCACCCGTCCGACGGTAGAGACGGCGGCGGCCCGGCCCGGGCCATTCCGCCCGGTTGTACTTCTTTCGGGTAACAACATCGCTCATTCGTGGACCCGCTGCCCCTCCCGCCCCCGCGCCTCCCCGGCCCGGCCGCGCCCCGCGTTGTCGTACCCGGGCGCTACGGTGACCGCATGGCTGCCCGTACCAAGACCACCGCCAAGCCGCGCCCGGCGTACCGCTGCACCGAGTGCGGCAACCAGCTGCCCAAGTGGGTCGGCCGCTGCCCGGAGTGCAACGCCTGGGGCACGGTCGAGGAGTACGGCGCGGTGCCGATCCGGACGACGGCCGCCGGGCCGGTCAGCTCGCCCGCCCGTCCGATCGGCCAGGTGGACGGTCAGGTGGCGACGGCCCGCTCCACCGGCGTGCCCGAGCTGGACCGGGTGCTCGGCGGCGGCCTGGTCCCGGGCGCCGTGGTGCTGCTGGCCGGCGAGCCCGGTGTCGGCAAGTCCACCCTGCTGCTGGACGTCGCGGCCAAGGCCGCCAGTGACCGGCACCGCACGCTCTACGTCACCGGCGAGGAGTCGGCCGGCCAGGTGCGGCTGCGCGCCGACCGGATCAACGCGCTCTCCGACCACCTCTACCTGGCCGCCGAGTCCGACCTCGGCGCCGTCCTCGGCCACATCGAGGCGGTCGACCCCGGCCTGCTGATCCTGGACTCGGTGCAGACCATCGCCTCCGCCGAGCTGGACGGCGCGCCCGGCGGCCCGGCCCAGGTCCGCGAGGTGGCCGGCGCGCTGATCCGGGCCTCCAAGGACCGGGGCATGGCCACCCTGCTGGTCGGCCATGTCACCAAGGACGGCCAGATCGCGGGCCCCCGTCTGCTGGAGCATCTGGTGGACGTCGTCCTGAGCTTCGAGGGCGACCGCCACGCCCGGCTGCGGATCATCCGCGGGATCAAGAACCGGTACGGCGCGACCGACGAGGTCGGCTGCTTCGAGCTGCACGACGAGGGCATCGAGGGCCTGGCCGATCCGTCCGGCCTCTTCCTGACCAGGCGTGACAAGCCGGTGCCCGGGACGTGCCTGACCGTGACCCTGGAGGGGAAGCGCCCCCTGGTCGCCGAGGTGCAGGCACTGATGGTGGATTCGCAGATCCCCTCCCCCCGCCGGACCACCTCCGGCCTGGAGTCGCCCCGGATCGCGATGATCCTCGCCGTGGTCGAGCGCCACGGCGGCGTGAAGCTCGGCAAGCAGGACATCTACACCGCCACCGTCGGCGGCGTGAAGCTCTCCGAGCCCTCGGCGGACCTCGCGATCGCCCTCGCGGTGGCCAGCTCCTCCTCGGACACCCCGCTGCCCAGCAACCTGGTCGCGATCGGCGAGGTCGGCCTGGCCGGTGAGGTGCGGCGGGTGACGGGTGTGCAGCGGCGGCTGGCCGAGGCGCACCGGCTGGGCTTCACCCACGCGCTCGTCCCGCCGGACCCGGGCAAGGTCCCGCCGGGCATGAAGGTGGTCGAGGTGGCGGACATCGGCGAGGCGCTGCGCGCGCTCCCGGGCCGCCGTCGGGCCGCCGCGAAGCCGAAGGGTGAGGCCCCGTCGGCGCCGCCGGCCCCCCGGGCGCACCGGCCGGCGGCCTACCCGGAGGAGCTCATGGAGGGGTGGGAGCCGCTCGACTCCGACGAACTGCACTGACCCAAGCCCTGTCGTTGCCGCACGCAGTTAGACTTTCCCCTGTCTCATTGGTGATAAGGCAGTACTAAGCGACAGAGCAACAGACCGCAGGCCGGCGCCCCCCGCACGAGGCGCCCGGTACGGGGTCGACCGGAGGAGTCACGTGGCAGCCAGCGACCGGGCGGACAAGTCCTCCCGCGAGGAGGCCCTGCTGCGGGCCTCCCTCACCGCCATCGCCCCCGGCACCGCACTGCGTGACGGTCTGGAGCGGGTGCTCCGGGCCAACACCGGCGGTCTGATCGTGCTCGGATTCGACAGGACCGTCGAGCCGATCTGTACCGGCGGCTTCGTGCTCGACGTCGAGTTCACCGCGACCCGGCTGCGCGAGCTGTGCAAGCTCGACGGCGCCGTGGTGCTGGACAAGGACATCACCAAGATCGTCCGGGCCGGCGTCCACCTGATGCCGGACTCCACCATCCCGACCGACGAGACCGGTACCCGGCACCGCACCGCCGAGCGGGTCAACCGGCAGACCGGCTTCCCGGTGGTGGCGGTCTCGCACTCGATGCGGCTGATCGCCATGTACGTCAACGGCACCCGCCGGGTGCTGGAGGACTCCACCACCGTGCTGTCCCGCGCGAACCAGGCGCTGGCCACCCTGGAGCGCTACAAGCTGCGCCTGGACGAGGTGGCGGGCACGCTCTCCGCACTGGAGATCGAGGACCTGGTGACGGTCCGGGACGTCACCGCCGTCGCGCAGCGGCTGGAGATGGTCCGGCTGATCGCCACCGAGATCGCCGGCTACGTGCTGGAGCTCGGCATCGACGGCCGGCTGCTCTCGCTCCAGCTGGACGAGCTGATCGCGGGTGTGGAGCCGGAGCGCGAGCTGGTCGCCCGGGACTACTTCCCGGAGCGCGCCGCCAAGAAGGGCCGGACCGTCACCGAGGTCCTGGCCGACCTGGAGGCGCTGACCCACGCCGAGCTGCTCGACCTCACGACGGTGGCCAAGGCGCTCGGTTACTCGGGCACGCCGGAGTCGCTGGACTCGGCGGTCTCGCCGCGCGGCTACCGGCTGCTGGCCAAGATCCCGCGGCTGCCCAACACGGTGATAGAGCGCCTGGTGGAGCACTTCGGCGGACTGCAGAAGCTGCTGGCCGCCAGCATCGACGATCTGCAGACGGTCGAGGGCGTCGGCGAGACCCGGGCCCGCTCGGTCCGCGAGGGCCTGTCCCGCCTTGCCGAATCGTCCATCCTGGAGCGCTACGTCTGATCGGACGCGGCGCCATCCGGTGCCCGCACCCGGACACGCAGAAGGCCCGGACCGTGTGAACGGTCCGGGCCTCCTTCATGGTCCGAGGGACCCGCCTCAGTTCTCCAGGCGGATCGGGGAGCGGGCCGAGGCCTGGCCGCCGGAGAGGCCGGTGAGGTCGGCGACCACCAGGTAGTTGCCGGCCGGCGCGGGTGCCGGGTCGGCGGTCGCGCACTGCGGCTTGCTGCGGACCCGGTCCCAGCCGAAGGTCTCGGTCAGCCCGCCGTTGGCGGGGAGCTGGACCCAGGAGCTGTTCCGGTCGGCCGGGCAGTCGCCGGAGGACCAGATGCGCTCGCCGTTGCTGGCGGTGACGGTGATCGCGGAGGCGGTCCGGCCCAGGTCCACCCGGCAGTTGGTGGCGGAGGAGTTGTTGATGGTCAGCGCCAGCTTGGGCTTGTCCTTGGGCTGGTAGGAGTTCTGGGCGCTGGCCAGATTGAGCGTCACCTGGGAGGAGGCGCAGACCGGCAGGGCCATGATCTCGGCGGTGTTCACCGGCGGCTGGCCGCCCGCGCCGCCCGCGCCGCCCGCGCCGCCGCCCGTACCGGCCGGAGTGCCGCCGCCCGAGGTGCTTCCGCCCGCGACCGCGCCACCACCCGTGCTGCCCGCGCCGCCGGTGCCGCCGCCCGTCGCCCCGCCGGTGGCGGGTGCCGGGGCGGTGCCGCCACCGGTCGTGCCGCCGGTGCTCAGGCTGACGTCGCCGCCGCCGGTGCCGCCCACCGCGCCGCCGGAGGCGCTGCCGCCGCCACTGCCGCTGCCGGGCCGGGAGTTGTTGGCCGGTCCGCTCGGTGAGGCGCCCGGCGTGATCGCCTGGGCGGGCGTCTGGTTCTGGGTCGGTACGGCCTGTGCGGCCTTGTCCTTCGCCCCGTCGCCACCCCCGCCCTGATCGGTCATCAGCCAGATGACGAGGGCGGCGACCGCGACGGCGGCGACGATCACGACGACACGCCGCCGCCAGTAGATCGAGGCCGGCAGCGGTCCTACGGGTTGACGGAGAGAGGGCACGCCCAAACTCTACGAGACAGTGTGTGCCCCTTGACGCACCAACACCGCACAGTCACCCCTTCCTTCACATGATCCGCCATTTGCGCCGTTCGGGCGAGGCTGAATGGGGTGTTTTGAACGCCGAAGCGGAACTTCATGATCCGCTTCGGTGGCCGCTCCGGGCGTGGGAGGATCGAAGGGCCATGGCTGCCAACACCGTCACCCCCGTTCTCCCCGCACCCGCCGGCCCCGCCGCACCGCCGGGCCCCGACGCGCCCGCCGACGCGCTGCCGAAGCTCGGGCTGCCGCTGCCGGTCCTGCACGCGACCGTCCTCGACTGGTACGCGGCCAACGCCAGGGAGCTGCCCTGGCGGACGCCGGACGCCTCGCCCTGGGCCGTGATGGTCAGCGAGTTCATGCTCCAGCAGACCCCGGTGAAGCGCGTCCTGCCGGTCTGGGAGATCTGGATGGAGCGCTGGCCCACCCCGGCCGACCTGGCCGCCGAGGCGCCCGGCGAGGCCGTCCGGATGTGGGGGCGGCTGGGCTACCCGCGCCGGGCGCTGCGCCTGCACGGCGCCGCGGTGGCGATCACCGAGAAGCACGGCGGCGAGGTCCCGGAGGACCACGCGACCCTGCTCTCGCTGCCCGGGGTCGGTGAGTACACCGCGGCGGCGGTGGCCTCCTTCGCCTTCGGTCAGCGGCACGTGGTGCTGGACACCAATGTCCGCCGGGTGTTCGCCCGCGCCGTGACCGGTGCCGAGTACCCGGCGCAGGCCACCACGGCGGCCGAGCGGCGGACCGCGACCGCGCTGCTGCCCGCCGCCGACCGCACGGCCGCCACCTGGGCGGTCGCCGTGATGGAGCTGGGCGCGCTGGTCTGCACGGCCCGGGGCCCGGAGTGCGGGGACTGCCCGCTGTTCACCTCCTGCGCCTGGCAGCGGGCCGGCCGCCCGCCCTACGAGGGCCCGGCCCGGCGCGGCCAGACCTACGAGGGCACCGACCGCCAGGTGCGCGGCAAGCTGCTCGCGGTGCTCCGCGAGGCGCACGACGAGGTGCCGCAGGCCCGGCTCGACGCGGTCTGGCCGGACGCCGTGCAGCGCGCCCGCGCCCTGGACGGGCTGGTCGCCGACGGGCTGGTCGAGCCGGTCGAGCAGGGCGTCTACCGGCTGCCGCGGTAGCGCTCCCGACCCCGGGTACGACACGAGGGCCCCCGCCCGCCGGTTCGGCGAGCGGGGGCCCGGTGCGTTCCGGTGTCGGACCGGGTCAGATCGCGACGGCCTCGGTGTTGCCGACCGGGGCGCCCTTGCCGGCCTCGCCGTCCTTGGCGTCCTTGGCGTCGGCGGGCGGCCCGCCGGCCCCGCGCAGCGGCACCTCCCGCATGAAGACCGCGGCGGCGACCGAGATCACGGCGGCGGCCGCACCCCAGAGGAAGACGGTGTGCATGCCGTTGGCCACCGCGTGGTGGTAGGCGTCCTGGACCGGCGCGGGCAGCGCCTTGAGTGCGTTCGGGCTCAGCTGGGCCGGGTCGCCGCCCTGCGCGGAACCCGCCCCGGCGGCCGAACCGAGCCGCTCGTTCATGGTCTCGGTGACCCGGTTGTTGAACAGCGCGCCGAACAGCGCCACACCGAAGGAGCCGCCGATGGTGCGGAACAGGGTGGCGGTGGAGCTGGCCACACCCATGTCCTTGAGCTCGACGCTGTTCTGCGCGACCAGCATGGTGATCTGCATCAGGAAGCCCATGCCGGCACCGAGCACCACCATCCAGCAGGCGGAGACGAAGCCCGAGGTGTCGGTGGAGAGGGTCGACAGCAGCAGCATGCCGGCGGTCATCACGACGGTGCCGATGATCGGGTAGATCCGGTACTTGCCGGTCTTGGTCACCGCCTGGCCGACCACCAGGGAGATGACCAGCATGCCGAACATCATCGGCATCAGCAGCAGGCCGGAGTTGGTCGCCGAGGCGCCCTGCACGGTCTGCTGGTAGAGCGGCAGGAAGACGGTCGAGCCGAACATCACGAAGCCGACCACGAAGCCGATGATCGAGACCAGGGTGAAGTTCAGGTTCTTGAACAGCGACAGCGGCAGCATCGGCTCCTCGACCCGCTGCTCGACGTAGCAGAAGCCGATCAGGGTGGCCGCGGCCAGCGCGCTCAGGCCGAGGATCTGCTTCGAGCCCCAGGCGTACTCCTGGCCGCCCCAGGTGGTGATCAGGGTGAGCGAGGTGATGCCGGTGGTGAGCAGCAGCGCGCCGAGGTAGTCGATCCTGGCCTTGCTGCGGACCTTCGGCAGCTTCAGGGTGACCACGACGACGGCGAGCGCGACGGCGCCGAGCGGCAGGTTGATGTAGAAGGTCCAGCGCCAGTTCAGGTGGTCGGTGATGAAGCCGCCGACCAGCGGGCCGCCGATGGTGGCGAGTGCCATCACCGCGGCGAACATGCCCTGGTACTTGCCGCGGTCGCGCGGCGGGACCAGTGCGCCCATGATCGACATCACGCCGACCATCAGACCGCCGGCGCCCAGGCCCTGGAGGGCGCGGAAGCCGATGAGTTCCGTCATGTCCTGGGAGAGGCCGGAGAGCGCCGAGCCCGCCAGGAAGATCACGATCGAGGTGAGGAAGGTGCCCTTGCGCCCGTAGAGGTCGCCGAGCTTGCCCCAGATCGGGGTGGAGGCGGCGGTGGCCAGGGTGTAGGAGGTGACCACCCACGAGAGGTGCTCGGCGCCGCCGAGCTCGCCGACGATGGTCGGCATCGCGGTGCCGACGATCAGGCCGTCGAGCATGGCGAGCAGCATGGTGACCACCAGGCCGATCATGACCAGGCGGATCTCGCGGGCCGAACGGGGCTGCTCGTCCTCGGCCGGTTGCTTCTCGGGGGCCGCGTTGTCGGCCTTGGGGTGTGACATGGGTGGGACTCCCGGGCAGGGGGCGGGCGACCGGTGGGGCCTGCGGGAGCCCCCTTACTTGTCGCCCGGCTAGTTTGTGGACCGTGGGCACGGTAGGTTGTTCACTAGCCGGTCGTCAAGCCAGTTTTTCGGTGGACTCCCGGGGAAGGAAGAATGGGCGCACCAGTGGTCGCCGGCCGGGGCGCCCGCCGCTCATGCCGCGGCGGCCACGGGTCGCCGGGGACCGAACCACGACGCAGTCAGAGGCAGGCGATGGGCACGACGCAGAGCCCCCGTAGCGACACCCGGGCGCGCATCGTCGCGATCGCCCTGGAGCTCTTCTCCGAGCAGGGCTACGAGCGCACCTCGCTGCGGGAGATCGCGGACCGGCTGGGCGTCACCAAGGCCGCGCTCTACTACCACTTCAAGACGAAGGAAGACATCGTCCACGGCATCGTGGCGACCACCGCCGCGCCGATCGACGAGCTGATCACCTGGGGCCGCGAGCAGACCTGGACCCCCGAGGTGCGGGACGAGCTGATCCGCCGGTTCGCGGCCGGGATGTCCGAGCGGGCGCCGCTGCTGCGCTTCTTCCAGGAGAACCAGCCCGCGCTGCGCGACCTGCCGGCCGGTCAGGAGTTCCGGGACCGCATGATCGCCCTGGTCCGGCTGGTGCACGGCCCCGGGGCGAGCTTCGAGGACCGGCTGCGGGCGATGATGTCCCTGTTCACCATCAACTCGGCGCTCTTCCTGCTGCACCAGGACCGGCGGCCCGAGGTCGACCGCTACATCGGGGAGATCCCGGTCGCCGAGGCCACCCGCGAGGAGGCGGTCGAGGCGGCCCAGCACGTGGCGCTGGAGATCTGCCGGCTGATCGTCCGGCCCGCGCCGACGGACTGAGCCGCCCGCGGCGCGCCCCCCCGAGCCGCCCGCCCCCCGAGCCCCCGGTGCCCCCCGCTGCCCGGGATCAGAAGTCGGTGACCCCGCGCGCGGCGAGGTAGGCGATCGGGTTGATCACCGCGCCGTACTGGTTGGCGGAGCGGATCTCGAAGTGCAGGTGCGGCCCGGTCGAGTTGCCGGTGTTGCCCGAGCGGCCGATCTGCTGCCCGGCCGCGACCTTCTGGCC